>NZ_JAUBPR010000015.1:0-90141 GCF_036700845.1 Microcoleus sp. S13_C5 | reverse complement strand
ATAGATAGTCTAAATGAAAGCTCATCACTATAACTGTATTGGTTGATCTATTTTACACCATAAACTCAGGAGAGCCGATCTATTCTCTGTGTTTACTTATTTTAACATAGTTAGGTTTTTTCGCGCCGACCTACTTAGCGCCTACATTGTTGAGCGGGGCTTGATTCTCGAACCTTATGAGGTGGATTCAAAAACAAACGAAATCACAGCAATTCCTGCATTTATCGAACAGATGGCAGTCAAGGGCGTGGTTTTTGCCTTTGATGCCATTAGCACCCAAAAAAAACACTTCAGGTGATCGTTGACAGTGAGAATGATTATGTGGGTGTACTCAAGGGCAACCAATCTGGATTACTAAAAGCAGTCAAAGGCTGTTTTAAATCACAACAGAGCGCTCAAAAAATGAATAAAGGTCATGGTCGTATTGAAAAAAGGACAGTGAGTATTACACAGGATTTGACAGACCTTCCTAAATTTCCGGGACTCCAGACCTTGATTAGAATTGAATCAGAACGACAAGTATATCGTGCCAACATCACAGGGCAGTTTCATTCTCACGAAAATCAGGCTTTTGTAGGGGCGGTGTCAAGAATGCCCGCCCCTACCCACAGACGATTTTACAAGCATTTGGGACATGGGGGCAGCCACGGGGGGCAGCCCCTACAAGAGAATGAAACAGCCCTGGCCGCAGAGGGGGTGGCTGTCAATTCATTTTGGATTTTAAATTTTGGATTTGGGATTAAAGAATAGTCCTGGACGCACGAGTGGTCAGAAACCGGGTTTTTGCCCAGAAGATGCGTTACAGCCCGTAGAAACTGTAAAAAACCCGGTTTCTTTGAGTTTTAACCGCAGATGTCGGCAGATATACGCTGATGGACTCAGATGAATACAGCCGATCGCCCGCCACACTTTTTACTTGCTCAAAACACCATCAGGAATCCCCAAAAGATCCTCAATGCGAGGCATATCTTCCAAAGCAATCACTCGTCCTTCATCCTCAAAACCAGCAATTTGATCGAAATTCAAATACCGATACAAATCACCAGCAAAAGGATCGATTCTCTTCGACACAATGTCATTGTATTCTTGGACTGTAGGAATGCGACCTAACAGCGAACAAACTGCTGCTAATTCGGCAGAACCGAGATAAACTTGCGCGTCTTTACCCATACGGTTGTTGAAATTACGAGTAGAAGTGGAAAAAACCGTTGTCGCATCTTTAACCCGCGCTTGATTGCCCATACAAAGACTGCATCCTGGCATTTCTGTACGCGCTCCAGCGGCTCCAAAAATACTGTAATAACCTTCTTCTTTGAGTTGCTGTTCGTCCATGCGAGTTGGCGGACAAATCCACAGGCGAGTTTTCACTTCGCCTGCACCTTCCAACACCTTTGCAGTGGCGCGGTAGTGACCGATATTTGTCATGCAAGAACCGACAAATACTTCGTCAACCCGATCGCCCGCAACCTCACTCAACAACTTAACATTATCCGGGTCATTGGGAGCAGCCACAATGGGTTCTGTAATCTCGTTCAGATCGATTTCGATGATTTCAACGTATTCCGCATCAGCATCCGCCTCCATCAGCACGGGATTTGCCAGCCATTCCTCCATCTTCGCCACCCGGCGCATCATCGTCCGCGCATCTTGATAGCCCCGCGCCACCATGTTTTTCAGCAGCGCGACATTGGAGCGAATGTACTCGGAAACAGTCTCCACGCTCAATTTAATCGTGCATCCCGCGCAAGAACGCTCGGCCGTCGCATCAGTCAATTCAAAAGCCTGCTCGACCTTCAAATCAGGCAAACCTTCAATCTCCATAATCCGCCCAGAAAAGATGTTTTTCTTGTTCTGTTTTTCGACGGTTAGCAAACCTTTTTGAATTGCCACATAGGGAATTGCATTCACAACATCCCGCAGCGTTACTCCGGGCTGCAATTCACCTTTAAACCGCACTAAAACTGATTCCGGCATATCCAAAGGCATGACGCCCAAAGCGGCAGCAAAAGCCACTAATCCCGAACCAGCAGGAAAGGAAATTCCCAAAGGAAAACGAGTGTGAGAATCGCCGCCAGTTCCCACTGTATCTGGCAATAACATCCGGTTCAGCCAGGAGTGAATTATGCCGTCTCCGGGACGCAAAGCTATGCCGCCCCGCTGTGACATGAAATCGGGCAATTCATGGTGAGTTTTGACATCAACTGGTTTCGGATAAGCGGCGGTGTGGCAGAAACTTTGAATTACAAAATCCGCGCTAAATCCCAAACAAGCAAGTTCTTTTAATTCGTCCCGAGTCATCGGCCCGGTGGTATCTTGCGAGCCGACTGTTGTCATGACAGGTTCGCAGGATGTACCGGGACGAACGCCGGACAAACCGCAAGCTTTACCTACCATTTTTTGTGCTAAAGTGAAGCCTTTGCCCGTATCTACTGGGATTGTGGGACGGGTAAAAATAGTGCTAGGTTCTAGTCCTAAAGCTGCGCGGGTTTTGTCGGTTAAAGTTCGTCCAATTAATAGCGGAATTCGGCCACCGGCGCGAACTTCGTCTAGAATTGTGTCGGGTTTGAGGGTGAAGGTGGAGATAATTTCTCCGGCTTCGTTGGTGATTTCGCCTTTGTAGGGATGGATGGTAATTACCATTCCTGTTTCCATTTTGGAGACATCACATTCGATCGGCAATGCGCCGGAATCTTCAGCGGTATTGAAGAAAATCGGGGCGATCGCACTTCCTAAAATATAACCGCCACTGCGCTTGTTCGGCACAAACGGAATATCATTGCCAATGTGCCACAGCACTGAATTAATCGCCGATTTCCGCGAGGAACCAGTACCGACAACATCACCAACATAGGCTACCGGATGGCCTTTTAGCTTTAAATCTGCAATGGTGTGCAAAGCTCCTGGCATCTTACTTTCCAGCATCGCCAAAGCGTGTAGGGGAATGTCCGGCCGCGTAGTAGCATGAGGTGCTGGGGACAAGTCGTCAGTATTGGTTTCTCCGGGAACTTTGAAGACTGTAACGGTAATCGCTTCTGGCAATACAGGACGACCCGTAAACCACTCGGCATCCGCCCAAGAATCGACTACCTGCTTGGCGTAGGGATTGGTATCAGACAAAGCTATAACGTCGTGGAAAGCATCGAATACTAACAACGTTTTGCTCAGTGCCCGGGCCGCGGTGGCGGGAATGGCAATTTCGGCAGTGGGGTTGAGCAAATCAATTAAAGATTGGACGTTGTAACCGCCCATCATTGTCCCCAGCAGGTAAACTGCCCATTTGGGAGCAATTAGGGGGCTGTGGATTTCGCCTTTAGCAATGCCAGTTAAAAAACCAGCTTTGACGTAGGCGGCGTTGTCTACTCCGGGCGGGACGCGATCGCGCAATAATTCTATTAAGGTTTCTTCTTCTCCAGCCGGCGGATTTTTCAGCAGTTCACACAGTTCCGACGTTTGCTGGGCGTCTAGCGGCAGCGCGGGAATTCCCAAAGCGGCCCGTTCGGCAGCGTTACGGCGGTAAGATTCAAGCATTTCTCCTCTCTCCTCGGATAGTATTCAGTGGTTGGCAAGCAGGTGACTTTACTTTTTAGATTAGGAGCTTCCGCTGCACATTGGGTAAAGTACCTCGCTCTACATAAAAACTTAACGCAACTTTAAAAACAGTAGATTGTCATACCAAAGACAGATGTGTTCTCCACCGGGAGTGCAAAATATCAAACTCCAGCCCAGCAGTTTAGAGGCCTTCAGTTGCATTGTTGTGGTTAAGATTAATGTGTTGTGGACTACTGTCGATCGTCCTCTGCATCCATCCCTGACAACTAAAGCTAGGGAAGCATTTGTCAATGAGCAATTATGCTCAGAATTTACTCGAATTTTGGGTACAAAACTCAGATTGGCGCGATCGAGGAATCATGCCAAACGCCATATTTATGCCCACCCACTCCCAAATCGCGCATTTTCTACTCCTAGAAAAGCAGTTTTTTTGAGTAATCTTACTGATTGACAAATGAAATTAAGTCTTCAGTTGTTACCAATGCTCTGCGTTTGAAATCGTCATTTACCACAAGTTTAAAAAAGTTGTCTTGCTAATGGATAGATTGAAAAATGGAAAGTTTTATCCCTGAAAACTCTGAAGACTCTCACGGCTGGGCCTCCAAGCCAGATTTGTACAAAGAGCTGCAAGGAACCAAAGAATTACTGCTGACGATCGCCAACTCGATGCCAATACCCCTGATCGTGAGCAGTCTGGCGGACGGCACAATTCTTTATAGTAACGATTTATGCCGTCAGGCTTTCGGGTTCACAGGATTCAAGTCGATCGACCGCCAAAAAGCCGAAATGCTGTACCACAAACCTGCAGAGCGCCAAGAATTGCTGTTGCGGCTCGCCCGCAACGGACACGTCCGCGAGACAGAAGTCCGGCTTAAAAAAGCTGACGGCACGCTATTTTGGGCAAGTGTATCGATGCGGTATCTGACATTGGTGTCGGGGAAAGCTGTTTTGTCGGTGTTCAGCGACATTACGGATCGGAAGCGAGCGGCCGCCAAGGAGCAGGAATTGCTCACGTCAATTCACTCGCGGGCTCGCCAGCAAGCGG
The DNA here is from genome assembly GCF_036700845.1 of Microcoleus sp. S13_C5. Taxonomy (NCBI): domain Bacteria; kingdom Bacillati; phylum Cyanobacteriota; class Cyanophyceae; order Oscillatoriales; family Microcoleaceae; genus Microcoleus; species Microcoleus sp. S13_C5. Next base: position 85,547 of record NZ_JAUBPR010000015.1, on the reverse strand, counting down.
CCGTCGCTTACTTGGGGCAGCAGGCCCTCGCCGAAACAGATTTGTCCGCACTGATGGACAAAGCTGCGGTTTTAATTGCTCAAACCCTGGACGTTGAGTATTGCCAGTTGTTAGAACTGTTGCCCTCTGGTCATGCTTTTCTCCTGCGAGCGGGGGTTGGCTGGCAGCCGGGCCTCGTCGGCAGCGCTACTGTTGCCGCTTCTGCCCGATCGCAAGCAGGTTACACATTGCGAGTGGGTGAACCGACAATCGTGGAAGACTTGCGGGTGGAAACACGCTTTAGCGAGTTGCCACTGCTGCACAACCACCGCGCTGTCAGCGGCGTTACGGTGATCATTCCCGGCAATCGAGGGCTGGGGAGCAACTGGGGACAAGCAGAACCAACGAACAGTTCCTCCTCGCAGGCCTGGGGCATTTTGGGGGTTCATACCAGCCAAAGGCGGGTTTTCAGTCAAGATGATGTTTATTTTGTAGAAGCGATCGCCAACGTGTTAGCTGCGGCGATCGAGCGGATTCGATCGCAAGAGCGCTTACAAATGATGGAACGGGCGATCGAAAGTTGCAGCAACGGCATTGCAATCACCGACGCGACCGTTGTAGATAATCCGATTATTTATGTCAATCCGAGTTTTGAGCGGATTACTGGTTATAGCAGAGACGAGTTAATGGGCAAAAATTGCCGATTTTTGCAGGGCACAGACACTGACAGCCCCGCTGCCAAACAATTGCGAATTGCCATTGAAGAGGGCAGAGAATCTCAAGTTATATTACGCAACTTTCGGAAAGACGGCACGCCTTTTTGGCACGAACTGTCGATCGCTCCGATTTACAACTCGCGGCGACACTTAACTCACTTTATTGGAGTACAAACAGACATTACCGACCGCCAGCGCTCGGAAGAAGAATTATTTTTAAAGTCTCAAGCTTTAGCAGCTTTTAGCGCTAATCTCAAACACTTGCACCGGATTACAACTTATCATTATCAAAACTTTGAAGAACTGGTTGACGATTATCTAACAGCAGGCTGTTTGATGTTTGGACTTTCTATGGGCATCATGGCTGAAGTTGACAGCGAGACTTTTATTGTCCGAGCAGCTAAAACAGATTTAGAATACTTCGTGCGAGGCTTAGAATTGAACCTCAGCGATACTTACTGCGCGGCAGTAATTAAACTTAACAAAACAGTTGCGTATTCTCATATAGGAGCAGATATTGAGATGCGCGAACATCCTGCTTATCAGAACTGCCAGGCAGAATCTTACATCGGAACGCCGATATTTGTTAACAATAAAACTTACGGTACCTTGAGTTTTAGTTCGCGAGAGATCAAAAAAAGAAAGTTCAAGTATGAGGAAATAGAAATTATAGAATTGATGGCTCAAAGTATTGGCAAAATTCTGGCGGTTCACCAAATGGAAGTCGAACGCCAGCAAGCTGAAAAAGAGCGATGCGAGTTAATAGTATCTCTCAAAGAAAGTGAAGAACGCTATCGCCGTTTAGTAGAACTATCTCCCGAAGCGATCGCCGTTCACAGTCAAGGGAAAATCGCCTACATCAATGCTGCCGGCGCGAAACTCCTCGGTGCGAGTTCTCCCGAAGCGCTCATCGGCTTTCCAGTATTGCATTTCGTCCATCCAAACTATGTGGAAATAGCCACAGAGCGCATTCGGCTAGTCGAGATAGAAAATCAGCCGCTCGACCTTGCCGAACAAAAACTGATTCGGTTCGATGGACAAATAATAGACGTTGAAGTTGCCGGCATCCCCGCTACTTATCAAGGCTCGACCGCCGCCCAGATTATTATCCGAGATGTCACCGAGCGCAAGCGAGTAGAACGGGAACTGCTGCACGGCGCTTTTCACGATGCCCTGACAGGTTTGCCCAACCGCGTTTTGTTCCTAGACAGGCTAGGACAAGCCATCCGCCGATCCAATCAGTCCCCCGATTACAAATTTGGTTTACTTTTCCTAGATTTAGACCGCTTCAAAGTAGTTAATGATTCTTTAGGACACGTTTTAGGAGACAAACTGCTAATCGCCCTCGCGGAGCGACTGCAAACCTGCGTCCGGGTTTCTGATACCGTCGCCCGGCTGGGGGGAGACGAATTCACCATCCTGCTAGACCACATTCAGAGCCTAAGCGACGCCACCCTCGCAGCTAAAAAGATACAAAAAGAACTGACGAAGCCGTTTCATCTCGAAGGGCACGAAGTATTTACCACCGCTAGCATAGGCATTGTTTTCAGTCGAGGCGAAGCCACCGACACTGGCGAATCGAATCCGTACACTCACCCGGAAGAATTCCTACGCGATGCTGACATCGCTATGTACCGCGCTAAAGCTTTGGGTAAGGCCCGCCACGAAGTGTTTAATTTGGCGATGCACGACCAAACTATGTCGCTGTTGCAGTTAGAAACTGACCTGCGGTTGGCTATTTTGGGCAAGGAGGAATTAGGAGAGAGCAAGGATCAATGTTCGCACTTTATTGTGCACTACCAACCGATTGTTTCGATCGCCAGCGGTGCGCTCGAAGGTTTTGAGGCCTTGGTGCGCTGGCACCACCCAGTTCGGGGTCTAGTTCCGCCGTCTACTTTTATCCCTGTAGCTGAAGAAACAGGTTTGATCGTGCCTCTGGGAGCCTGGGTGTTGCGGGAAGCTTGTCAGCAATTGCGGATTTGGCAAGAAATGTTAACTGAGGAACAGGGAAGAAGTCCAATGGAAGTCGGAACAAGGCCCTTCGACTCCCTTGGGCTGCACTCAGGACAAGTTGCTCAGGGTAACCAGAAGGAAGAAGGCGCTTCGACTTCGCTTAGGGTAACAACAGGGAAGAGGGCAACGGGCAATGTAGGGGATTTAACTGATGTAACAGATACAGGGAATGAGGAACACGAGACTTTTACTGAGCGTAGCCCCAGTATTGGTCACAGGAAAGAAAGAATAGGTAAAAAATTACCAATTCCCAGTTACCAATTCCCGATTAGCGATTTTCACTCCTCTATTACCAATTCCCAATTCCCAATTACCAATACTTCGGCTACGTTCAGTACAAGTTCCCAGGTACCAATTCCTAATTTTAAATTACCAATTATTGATCCTTCGCAATTAACAATGAGCGTCAATCTCTCTCCTAAACAGTTAGGTTTTCCGAATTTAATCGAGGAAATCGATGAAATTTTAGCAGAAACGGGCTGCGATCCGAGCTGTTTAAAATTGGAGATTACTGAAAGCGCGATCGTGGAAAATGTCAAAAAAGCCAATATTGTGCTAGCCCAATTAAAAGGTAGAAATATTCGATTGTCGATCGACGATTTCGGTACTGGGTATTCGTCTTTGAGTTACTTGCACCGTTTTCCACTGGATACACTGAAGATTGATCGATCTTTTGTCAGCCGCTTGGGGGCTGTAGAAAATGGTGACGACGGGGGCCAGCCTTTGCAGATTGTGCGGGCGATCGTAACTTTGGCTCACAATTTGGGATTAAATGCGATCGCCGAAGGTGTAGAGACAGCCGAACAGTTAGCACAGCTTCGAGAACTCGACTGCGAATTAGCTCAGGGATATTGGTTTTCTAAACCTTTGGACAGTTCTGCCGTGACTGAAATCCTGATAAATCTCGGTAATATAGCAATTATGGACTGAGTTAGGTACAGATTGGTAAATAGTTCGTCACCCCGTGAAGACATTTTTGCTACAAACTCATATCATTTCCGGTTACACCGGGATGATGTTGACGGTTGACGGTTGACTGTTGACGCCGTGAACAGTCAACAGTCAACCGTCAACAGTGAACTCGAATTTACTATTCCGATGCTAACGGATTTGATATTACAACTTACCAATCCCCCATTAACAATTAGCTTTGAGGGGAATCTCGATCGCCAATTCTGTACCCTGTCCCGGCGAAGAAGTACATTTCAGCGAACCTTTGTGTCTGTCTGTAACAATTTGATAGCTAATTGACAAGCCCATCCCAGTGCCTTTACCCACAGGTTTAGTGGTAAAAAACGGGTCAAAAAGCCGAGTGCCGACAGTCTCCGGTATTCCCGGCCCGTTGTCAGCAATCCGAATGATTACCTTGCCCGCTGGCGATATTTCAGTGCGGATGCGGATGTGGCTGGGCTGTTCCCGCATTTCCTCAGCAGAACGGCGCAGATCCCGTTCTTCCAAAGCATCCAAAGCATTGCTCAAGATGTTCATAAATACTTGATTTAACTGTCCGGCATAACATTCTACTAAGGGTAGTTCAGCGTATTCTTTAATCACCTCAATTTCTGGATGATTGTGTTTAGCTTTGAGCCGGTGCTGCAAAATCATCAGGGTGCTATCTATGCCGTCGTGGATCTTGACTGCTTTCATTTCCGCTTCGTCCATGCGGGAAAATGTGCGGAGAGAAGCAACAATTTGTTGAATTCTGTCTGCACCGACTTTCATTGAAGAAAGCAACTTTGGCAAGTCTTCCATTAGAAAGTCTAGTTCAATATTGTCTACTTCCTCTTGAATTTCCGGGACGGGATCGGGATAGTGATTTTGGTAAAGTTCGATCAGGTGTAGCAAGTCTTGAGTATAGTCGTTGGCGTGGGTGAGATTGCCGTAAATAAAGTTAACTGGGTTGTTGATTTCGTGGGCCACTCCTGCCACAAGTTGACCGAGACTCGACATTTTTTCATTTTGAATTAACTGCGATTGAGTGCTGGTTAATTGCTGCAAGGTTTGTTCTAATTCGAGAGCTTTATTGCGAGTTTGGGCGTAAAGATCGGCTTGGTTGAGGGCGATCGCCAATTGAACTGTAATCGCTTGCAATAATTCCACTTCGCTGTCGCTCCAATGCCGGACAGAAGCGGAGTGGGAGCAGGTAATAACACTCACCACTCCCGAAAGTGCCTGCATCGGAATTGCCAACACAGATCGGTAGCCCATAGAACTAAGAGACCTTCTCCAAACAGGGTCTGCGATTGCTCCGACATCATCGATTTGCAGCGTTGCTAGACGCAACATCTGTTCTCCTATAGTGCCGAAGTCAGAAGCTTTATAGCAACCTATTAAATCGGGAAGTTCTATTCTGCGAGATTCTTGAATAATTTCCCAAAAAGCCTCTTCTTGTTCGCTACGGTACCAGGAAAAATAGCACCGATCAATCTGCATGAAAGCCCGAATTTCTTGGACTGCGACAGCAATAATGCTGTCGAAATCGAGGGAATTGCGGATTTGAGTAGTGAGGTTGTTGAGCAATTTTTCTCGATCGGCCTGCTGTCTGAGTCGGGCTTCCGATCGCCTCAAGGCAATTTCTCCCCGCTTGCGATCGGTAATGTCTTCGGTGACAGCTAATAGATATTGCGGTTTGCCATCAGCATCGAGTATTGCTGTTTTCTTGGTATGAAATATCCGCGTTTCTCCTTGGCCCGTTTCAATCTCTTCTTCGGCGATTTCTACAATTTGCCCGCTGTTGAGCACTTCCCGGTCTTTGGCGGTGAAAAAATCAGCTTGTTCTGTTGGGAAAAAGTCGTAATCATTTTTGCCCATAACTTCTGCTGCACTGAAACCTAGTAACTGTTCAGCTACTGGGTTCCACAGAACAAACCGCAGTTCTTGGGCATCCTTGGCAACCACTCCTACGGGTATGGTTTTGAGCACTGATTCCATAAAATTTTGAGCGTGTTGCAGTTCTGCTTCTGCCTGTTTGCGATCGCTAATATCTCGGACGTTGGCAATGATGCTGAGATTGCCGTTGAGATTAATTCTCGACAAGGCAACTTCTGCATCAAAAGTTGAACCGTCGTTGGGACGCCTCGCTTTCCATTCCACGCGACCTGTTTCGCCTGCTAATACTCTTTCCCAAAGTTCTTCCATTTGTTCAATGGGATTGTCGTCTGTTGAATAGTCGTTTTTAATTGATAATTTTGTTGCTTGTTCCGGGCTAACTCCGTACATTTCTAACATTCGATTATTGACATCGAGAATGTTTCCTTCTAAATCGTGAATGAAGATAGCATCGTAAACATTGTTAAAGATTGTCCGCAGGTTTTGCTCGGAAACTTGCAGCGCTGCTTCTGCCTGTTTGCGATCGCCAATTTCTTGTTCTAATTGGGTGACTGCTTGGGAAAGTTCGACCGTGCGATCGCTCACTCTGTCTTCTAACTCGACTGCTGCTTGCCGTAGTGCTGCTTCGGCGGCTTTGCGATCGGTAATGTCGATCGCCGTACCAAACAGTTTTACTACCTTGCCGTTCACATCGGTTTCGGCTTTGCCGAGGGCGTTCACGTGTCGCAAGGTGCCGTCGGGACGGTAAAGGCGAAAGTCAAAATCAAAGGGGATACCTGTTGCGAGTCCCCGCTGCACTTGAGTTTGCCACAATTCCAAATCTTCTGGATGAATCAGAGCGACCTGTTCGGCTAGGTTGGGGGCAAAGGCGGCCGGTTCGATCCCGAATATGCGGAAGAGTTCTTCCGACCAAGTGAGGGTTTCGGTGGCTGCGTCGAGTTCCCAATTGCCGACATGGGCTAGTCTCTGGGCTTCTTGTAGCTGCCGCTGGCTGTGGCGGATGGCGGTTTCGGCAACTTTGCGATCGGTAATGTCGAGCAAAACGCCGCAAAATACGATTTCGCCGGTTTCGCTGCGGGTGGGCATTGAGTCGCCCTGCCACCAGCGAATCTCGCCGTCGGGCTTGACTAACCGCCCTTCGTAATGCCACAGAGAAAGGTTTTCTACGGCTTCGCAGACGGAGGCGATGTAGCTTTCCAAGTCTTCGGGGTGGACGCGGGAAATGAATGTATTTAAGTCTCGCGTCATTTCTGCTGCTGTGACGCCCGTGAGCTCGAAGACGCGATCGCTAACGTAGTCAACTTGCCAAACTCCGTCCCGGTTGCAAAATTGGAACAGAGCTCCGGGGATGGTGGCCGCGATCGTCCGGAACCGGGTTTCGCTAGCCGTGAGGGCGGCAAAAGTCTGGCGCAGTTCGGCCGTGCGTGCTTCTACTCTGCGCTCTAGTTCTGCGTTGGCGTGTTGTAAGGCTGCTTCTGCGCGCTTGCGATCGGTAATGTTGGTGGCTGTACCGGTCGTGCCGAGGCAGTTTCCGGTTTCGTCGTAGAGGGCGATCGCGTTAAACATCAAATGTTTCATGCTGCCGTCTTTGGCGATTTGGGTAGTTTCGTACTGGAAAATTGATTCTCCGGTCAACAACCGGGCGAAAACTTCTAAATCTTTCTGGCTTTGTTCTGGTGTCACAAAGTCGGAGAACGGCCGACCGATCATTTCTTCTGGTTCGTAACCGTAGATGTACTTAACTGCTGGGTTGACGAAGGTGTAGCGTCCTGAAGCATCGACAGACCAAATCATGTCTTGGGATGTTTCTACCAAGCTGCGGTATTTGGTTTCGCTGGCTTTGACGGCTTCTTCTGTTTTTTTGCGTTCCGTCATGTCGCGGGAGACGGCGACAGTCATGACGATTTGGCCGTCTGCGTTGCGGATCGGTGTTTTGACTGTACTAAACATTCGCACTTCTTGATCGTGCCGCGTGATCGGTTCTTCGGAAATTTCTAGAGTCTGTCCGGTTTCAAATACGAAGGCGTCATCTTTAATGTACTGGAGAGTATGGTCGGTATCGGCGAAAGGTGCGTCTACGATGCCTTGAAGTTCCTCTTCAGTCATGCCGTAATAGTCGCGGAATGCTTTATTAGCCCAGACGATTTTTGATTGAGGGCCTTTGACTAATACTATATCGGCGATCGAATCGAGAATTTGGTGATATTTTTGCTCGCTGTCGCGGAGTTTCTGTTGTGCCGCTTCGATTTCTGCTAATTGCCTCTGGGTTTGCCAGTGCAGTTCGGCTTGGTGGATGGCAACTGCTAAATGGTCGCCTACTTGTCTGGCAAACTCGATTTCGTCTTCTTGCCACTGGCGGGGTTGACCGCAGGAGTGAATGCACAGCAATCCCCACAAATGTTGCCCTTGCAGCAGCGGTACGACTAAGTTGGCTCGGATTTGAAACCGCTTGAGGATTTTGAGGTGACAAGGGCTCAACCTGGCTTTGTAAATGTCCGTGACTGCTTGAACGTATCCTTTGGCATAGTTGGCGGCAAATTGTTCGCCGAAGCAGTAGTCGCGGACTCTTGCTCCCAAAGATGGGCTGTATTGGGGCAGTACGTCTTCGGAAACTACTTCACCCTCGTTGAATTCGGATTCGGGAAAGAAGCGATAGACAGCGACTCGATCGGCATTTAGGAGTTGCCGAACTTCGGTGGCTGTGATTTTGAATATTGTTTCTAAGTCTAGGGATTCACGAATTTTGCCAATAACTCCCATCAGCGCTTGCAGCTTTTTAAACCAGGTTTGAGACTGCGTTTGTCTTTCTAGGTGAGCTAGTTTCTCGCGCAGGTTGCTGACTTCGTGATACAGGTATTCATGAAACATAATGCTTTTTCTTTAGTTATTTTGCGGTTTGTTATCGAGGTTGATGGCATCTCAATAGTGTTCTGCAAGTTGAGCCTGGTAACTCAAAAGGGCAAAGAACATATTCTCCTCCTTCTGCTAGCACTTAGCAGCTACTCAGGCTGCATTTCCGTATTTTTTCGAGATTGGGAGGTCAATCGACTATCTTCGCTCCCGTACATTTACTGAAAAAAGGCATAACTTGCTACTTCATAAATTGTCAATTATTGAGAATAATGCTAACAAAACTTACACATAAATCCGGTTTATTAACGTAATTAAGTTAGGGAAACTCCGAAAGTGGAACGAAGAAACCCGGTTCCATTGCGTGATCGGGAGGAGCGTCCCTGACTAATTTTGACATTTTTTTGGTCGCCTTCGGTTGCAATTGTCACCTTTTTATTATTACCACAAACTCGATCTATCGTTTCCTTGGTTTTGCGATCGAATATCCTGTTGAGTTCGCATCTATTAAAATTTGTTTAAATTTAGGCGATCGGCTTTTCTAGAGTTTTCATTATTCTCTATTTATCTGTCCTAAATTAGATTTTATACAGCCTTTGGGTTAAGCCAAAAATTTAGATATTTTTACTTGCATTCTCATTGTTTTATGCGATGGATTGGATTTTTTAAACTGATTAAAATTCACCGAATCAGAGGTTAGTTTTCCGTAAAACATTTGAGGTAGGTTGCCGGCTATGGTTAAATTGGCTCAACTCAAGGGCTATGCCCTACCGCAACAGGTTCGCACGCGCGTTCGAGATAGCTTCGCAGGCGCGGAGACTTTTTGGCAGATTTTTGCGACTTTTGACAAGTGTAAAAATTTTAGATAATACAAATATTTAGGGTATCACATTTTTCGCGAAAGTAAAGGTATTTCAAGCTTGATCAATAGAAATGGGGATCGCGAGGATTAAAGTTTGGGCAAAGTAATGACAAATTCCGTAGAAACTCGCATTTCGCTTTCTACCTTTAAACTGCCACCGTGTTGTTGGGCAATCCGATCGCGAGTGAGAGATAAGCCAAAACCGACTGCTTCTGCTGTTGGTTTAGTAGTAAAGAAAAGATGGCAGATTTTTGCTTTAATTCATAGAGAAACTCTGAGGGTATTCTCGCGCAGACAAAGTTCAACTGCTTTGCCAGTTTTTGCGTTTTTACCAAATTTTTGAGAGTAAATTTTATATTTATCGATCGGTTCATTGCGACCATTTTTAGGCTGGTGAAATACAGCCTAACAAGCATGATCAATGATATTTTTTATCAAAGCGCGGTTGAAATCCGAGAAGCCTACTTCCGACAGAGCGATCGCACTGTGATACTCAATATAAATTATTATATTGAAGTGGCCATCGGCTGCTACGAGCAAGGAACTGCTACAAACTTAAGAAGCAGTTTTCAGTATCGCCTTGGCTTCCTCAATATTTTCGGCAACCAATTTGCCTGACTCGATAAAGGCTGCTCTTTCAGTATCGCTGAGTTCGAGTTCCACTATTTGTTCGACTCCCTGATATCCCAAGCGGCAGGGTACTCCTAAAAAGATATCTTGCACGCCGTATTCGCCGTGCAAATAAACGCAGCAAGGCAAGAGTCGCGACTGATTAAATAAAATAGATTCTACCATCAAACAGACAGCAGATGCGGGTGCAAAATAAGCACTACCAGTCTTCATCAATTCTACAATTTCTGCGCCGCCGTGGCGAGTCCGCTGTACGATTCGATCGATCGCCCCAGCATCCATAAGTTGATTGATGGGAATACCGTTGACAGTAGAATAGCGGGGCAAAGGAACCATCAAATCGCCATGAGAACCGATGACAGTTGCATTGACTTCAGCATTTGAAACGCCCAATTCCATTGCAATAAAAGTTTGAAAGCGTGCGGAGTCGAGAACTCCCCCCATACCCATGACTCGGTGTTTTGACAAATCCGCAGCTTCCCAAGCTAAATAAGTCATGATATCGAGGGGATTTGTGACTGTGATTAAGATTGCTTCGGGAGAATGCTCGATCGCCTGTTTTGTGGCTTCGGTGACAATTCGAGCATTGATTTTAATTAAATCTTCCCGATTGATACCGGGTTTGCGTGGCACTCCGGCGGCAATTACTATGATATTTGAGTTGGCCGTATCTGTATAATCATTTGTACCGACAATTTGGCGATCGTGGCGTTCCACTCCCCTTGCTTCCATCAAATCCAAAGCAACGCCCTGTGGCCAACCCTCCACAATATCTAGCAATACTACATCTGCCAGATTTTTCTCAGCAATTCGCTGGGCTAACGTACTGCCGACTTTGCCTGCACCAATAATTGATACGCGGTTTGATGGAGAATTCATTGGATTTTAGATTTTATATTTTAGATTTTAGCAATCAGCTTAATTGGGGAAAGGTGCGCGGTGTGCACCCTTCGCTACATTAAGAACAGTGATGTTTAGTTTTGGTGAGTTACTGAAAATCTTCGAGTTGGTCTACCCGCAGCCAAATATTCGGGGTGGGAACTTTGCCAAATTTGACGAAGGCATAGTCGCCACGAACATCCATCACTTCGCCCTTTGTTTCAAATATATACGAGGAAAAGCGCTGGTCGCTGGCTTTGGCTTCTAGACTGTTTTCCAATTTTTCGCGTACAGCGCGAACTATACTGCCTTTCTTGATTGCCATAACTTGCTTTGTTTAGTTTAAAAAACTATACAAATTTTAATCTAGATTTGGCTTGAAAGTAACTCGGCGATTGAAATCGCTACTAAACAAACGAAGTCCGCCTACGCGGACTAAGGAATAAAGGGGTGCGATTCGTCGGGTAAATCTAAAATCTAAAATCTAAAGCCTAAAATCTATTGACTGCTTCCTATGTCTGACAAATGGGGCAAAAATGAGTCGATCGCCCTGCTAATTTTATACGTTCGATGGTTGCCGAGCAAGTGCGGCAGGGTTGACCGGCGCGATTGTACACCCAAGCGACGCCGCCGTAGTTGCCGTTGACACCTTGGACGTTGAGAAAATTGCTAAAAGTCGTGCCACCGGATTCGATCGCCTTCTGTAAAACTTGAATAATAGCTGTATGGATGCGCCCAATTTGCTCTGCAGTCAAATCCGCGCACAGAGTTGTGGGCATCACTCCCGACAAAAACAAAGTTTCGTCTGCGTAAATATTGCCCAAACCAGCTATCAGTGCCTGGTCTAGCAAAGCTGTTTTAATGGGTCGCGCCCGCCGATGCAGCTTGCGGAGTAAATATTCTGTTGTAAACTCGTCTGAAAACGGTTCGGGCCCTAAAAGTTTCAGACCGATGACGGTGCTGGAAACCTCGGTTTCTGCCGGCACGTACCACATTTGCCCGAAGGTGCGCTGGTCTACAAACCGCAATTCTTGGTTTCCTTCAAAGAATAGCCGCACTCGCGCGTGTTTTTGCAGGGGTTCGGATCTGTTCACCCACAGCAGTTGTCCTGTCATTCGCAAGTGAACGCCCAACCAGCCGGCTTTTGAAGGCAAAAGGGAGGGGGAGAAAGAAGGCGTTCGGGAAGAGTTTGGAGTTTGGGCAAGAAATTCTTCCACTCTCCCCCTCTCCCCCTCTCCCTCTCTCCCCCTTTCCCTTTCTCCTTCTGGGAATTGAGATAGTTCTGCCAGGAGATATTTGCCGCGCCTGTACCAGCGGGCGATCGACTTTCCTTTGAGTTGCGTCAAAAAATCGGTCGCAGATATTGAGCGGGCGATCGTGCTGTTTAACAACACGTCCCCGCCCAACATTTCTCGATCGAGGGTTGCTTGATTCAAACCCCGGCAAATAGTTTCAACTTCTGGCAGTTCTGGCACAATTAGCGTTGTTCTGTTCCTTGATTTGGCGAACCTTCGACGCTGCCGGTCACTTCGGCGCCCGGTTTGCTGTCCGTCGAAGTTTTCGGCTGCTGGGGGGCTCCTCCGCTGCCGGTTTTCCGGGTTTTCTCGTCTACCGTGGTTTGCTTGCCCCCGGAAGCTACTGGAGTCCCTGTTTTCGCTTTTGCTTTGGGTGCTGCCACTTCCACTAATTCGCTTTGGGCGAAGTTGTTGGTGTTGACGCCTGCATAATTTACGTTGTTAAAGCGAACGATAACTGGGTATTTAATGCCGCTTTGGTCTACCGTAGCAACGGTGCCCACTTCTTGATACCAGAAGGATTCTTTGCGGAGAATCCGGACTGTAGAACCGCGTTGAACCATGAGCTTTGTTTCCTTTGCGATGAATAAACGGATAAAGCCATTTTTTTTACTCTAGTCGATCGCGCGACGCATTTGAAGTCTGCAAGGAAATTTTTACCTGTCGCGCCGTTTTTTGATCTGCTGTTTGTAAAGAAAAGTAAATACTTTGGTAGGGCGATCGCTGGGGTTGCAAAATAAATAAACCCACATTATCCGTCAAATAAAACCAGTGCGAGCGAGTTGAAAACAAACTTTACAAATAGTTGTGAATTGCTACAGTTAAAAGTTCTGCGAAATTCTGATAAGTAATGACTGAACCCCACGCCACAGTAATACTCGCGATTAGTGCGGACGGTAAAATTGCAGATGCAGTACGATCGCCCGCGAGATTCGCTTCTGCCAACGACAAAGCCCACCTCGAACAGCAAGTAGCAGCAAGTGACGCCGTTTTGTTCGGCAACGGCACTTTACAGGCTTATGGGACGACGATGAGAGTGATTTCGCCGGAACTGGTCAAACAGAGGGAACAGCAAGGGAAGCCCCCACAACCTGTGCAAATTGTATGTTCGCGATCGTCCGAATTTGACCCAAACTTGCGATTTTTCCAGCAACCTGTGCCTCGGTGGCTGCTGATAGGGCAAGACAGTAGGCACACGGCATTGCCGTCTCCGTACCCGACAAAAGACAGTAAGTTCGATCGCACATCTGGCACCATTCTCAAGAACGGGCAAGATGCCCGTTCCACAAGAGATGAATTTTCTTGTGCAACAGGCATCTTGCCTGTTCATAAAAGGCTTATTGAGAATGGTGCAACATCTCAATTTGATCGAATTATCTATGCGAAAACCACAGGTGGAGAGATTGATTGGATTGATGCGTTTCAACAGCTAGCAAGCTTCGATATCAAACGCTTGGCGATTCTGGGCGGGGGAAAACTGGTAGCGTCTGTGCTGGCTGCAGGCTTGGTAGACGAACTTTGGCTGACAGTGTGCCCGCTAATTTTGGGCGGGGCGGATGCACCGACACCAGTGGAGGGAAAGGGTTTTTTGGCGGATTTAGCTCCAAAATTGGAACTTTTGGCGGTTAAACAGGTGGGACAAGAGGTATTTTTGCATTATCGGGTCGATCGATCGATTTAACTGGTTCCCCGGCTCTGCCTGGGAACCCATGTAAGCGAGGCAGAGCCTCGCCAGCGCCAGGAAAATCGAGGCAGAGCCTCTGGATCTGCGTTACCAGGCTCTGCCTGGTAACAAGTGTGGAACAGGGGAAATTATATTAAGTTAAATAAAGTTCGATCGCTCTACGCACAAGTCTCCCTATGCTGAAACAGCCAAAACCTCAATATTCTGTAGCCTGGATTAGCAAAATAGGCGAAATCCCGCAAGCGTCGTGGGATGCCTTGGCGATGCCACTAAAAACTCCATTTTTGGAATGGGATTGGCTTAACAATCTCGAAGTATCGGGCAGTGCCACAGGTAAAACCGGTTGGCTGCCGCATCACTTGACTGTGTGGCGAGACAAACAGTTGATTGCTTGCGCGCCACTTTATGTCAAAAGCCACAGCTACGGCGAATTTGTGTTCGATAATCAGTGGGCCGATTTAGCTCAACGTTTGGGTGTTCAATATTATCCGAAATTGATGGGAATGACGCCGTTTACTCCGGCTGAAGGCTATCGGTTTTTGATTGCCGAGGGAGAAGATGAAGACGAGTTAACCGGAGTAATGGTAAGCGCGATCGACCATTTTTGCGATCGCCACAATATCTCCGGCTGCAATTTCCTTTATGTCGATCCCGAATGGCGCGAAAGAATGGAACGCCACGGTTTCAGCAGTTGGCTGCACCACAGCTATATTTGGCAAAATCAAGGCTATCAAAATTTTGACAATTATTTAGGCGCATTTAATGCCAACCAGCGCCGCAATATCAAGCGCGAACGCAAAGCAGTTGACCAAGCTGGTTTGTTGGTAAAAACGCTGACTGGCGATGAAATTCCCCAAGCCATGTTTGCTCAAATGTATGCTTTTTATGAGAATACTTGCGACAAATTTGGTTGGTGGGGAAGCAAGTATCTGACTAAGCGATTTTTTGAACAGTTGCACCACAATTATCGCGATCGAGTTTTATTTGTAGCCGCCTACGACAAGGAAGATGACAGACAGCCGGTGGGTATGTCTTTTTGTTTGTATAAGGGCGATCGACTGTACGGGCGTTATTGGGGAAGTTTGGAGGAAATCGACTGCTTGCACTTCGATGCTTGCTACTATACGCCGATCGAATGGGCGATCGATCGGGGCATCCAAAGCTTCGATCCCGGTGCCGGCGGGCGGCACAAAAAACGGCGCGGCTTTCCAGCTACGCCAAATTATAGTTTGCACCGATTTTATAACAACCGTCTGGCGCAAATTCTCAAGTCTTATATCGGTCAAATCAACGAAAGAGAACAGGAAGAAATTGATGCAATCAACGAAGATTTACCTTTTACTAAGTTACCTCCGTTGTTACTCGGCGAGTGACGGTTGACTGGGAATTGGGAATTTAAAATTGGGAATTAGTAACAGCCCATCGGTGTCAACCTAATACTAAAACCCTGTGTATATCTCGTTTGTATCAAAGTTTTTATCCCCCTCAATCCCCCTTGAGAAGGGGGACTTTGAATGCTTTTTCCCCTTTATTAAAAGGAGTTAGAGGGGAGGTAAGAATAGTCTTGTCCCCCCTTATTAAGAGGGGTTAGGAGGGATCGAAACTCAAATATAAACGATATTTGTTATGGATTTTAGTCTTAAGTTGACACTAATGGTAACAGTCAACCGTCAACAGTCAACCGTCAACCAATTAACCTAATTCAAAATTACCTTGCCATCTTCCTGAATTTCCAACGATTTTGTATCAGTGCTCAACTCAGTTGTCGCGCCGAAACTGACTTGCAACATTCCCGGCATCGCGGTCGCTTGGGGGCGAACCAGCAGCAATCCGCCGTCTGGGCGCTGGTAAGTGAGGGTGATTGGCACTTGGATGCTTTTAAGCAAAATTTCCGATTGTTCGCCCAGAGTGCGCTGCTGGGTCACGCCTACGATTTGATAATTGATGACAGCATTGGTGGTATTCACCAGTTTAATTACTATCATGCCTTCGGCAGGCGTAACTCGCGCACTGGGCATGGGGAAGCGGGGAGGCGCGTCTGTTGGTGTAGAGGGAATCCCCCTGAGACCCGGACTCGCAGCCGGAGTTGGTTGGCTGACGGGTTCTTCAGTGGCTGCAGGAGTCTCTGCGGGCTGGGAAACAGGTTTTCCTTGTTGGGGCGGGGGGCCGCCGGCTTGGGAAAGTGTTGCGAGACTAACGAGTAAACCCCCGCAGGTGGCTGCTAGCAAGCTGATTTTTTTTAACGGTAGATTGTGGCGAAACATAAATAACTCCTCACAAGTTCGATCGAGGTTTTCCAACAAAGTTCATGTTAATCTATGCGGGAATTGAATTTTAATAGGTGGGTTTGGGTCAGAGGTAAGAAGAATCAGGCTTGAGGGGTAGATTTTTTTTTAACCGCAGAGGGCGCAGAGGGCGCAGAGGAGGAGGGGAAGTTTTAGGGGTGAGATGCTTCTGATTTGTGGGCGGGGAGGGTGACGGTAACGGCGGTACCTTGATCAACTTGGCTGTCAATGCGGATTTGGCCGCGGTGATTTTCGACAATTGCTTTGGCGATGGCTAATCCTAAACCGGAACCGGCGGCGCTGCGGTGGGTGCGGGCGGGATCAGCGCGGTAGAATCGATCGAACAAATGCGGCAGGGCTTCTGCGGAAATTCCGATACCGGTGTCTGTTACTTTTATTTGCAGCGCTGGATTTAACATCGGCGAATTTCTTTTGTTTTTAGCTGCAAGTTGCAATTCTACTTCAATTTCACCGCCCGAGGGCGTGTACTGCACGGCGTTGCTGACAAGATTGGTAAAAAGTCGGGCTAGTTGATCCCAGTCGCCCAACAGTGTAAAGTTTTCCTCAGCGTTGGGCAGATCGACAATTTCCAAAGAAAGAAAGAGATTTTGGGTAGTGGCGATCGCCTGTTGTTCTTCAATTACCTCCATCAGCAAAGCATCGAGAGGAACCTCAATCCACTGCTGCTGGACGATACCGCTATCTTGTCTGGCTAAAAACAGCAAATCGTCAACCAAGCGCCCCAAACGGCGGGTGAGGCGTTCGATAACTTGTAGCTGTTGATGCTGCTGCGGTTCGATATCGGGTTCCGCCAAAGCTACTTGGACGTTAGTTTGAATAGTGGCGATCGGATTTCTGAGTTCGTGAGAAGCATCAGCAGTAAACTGTTTGAGACGCTGATAAGATTCCCGCACAGGTTTCATAGCCAATCCCGACAGCAGCCAGCCAATAGCTGCAACGCAAATTAGAGTTAAACCCGCGCCTAAAATCAAATCAAGAATTAATTGGCGGATGGGTTTTGTCACTTCAAACCAAGGATGGCTGACTCGCAAATATCCCAGAACTTGGCGGCCGCTTTGTACTCGCTGCGTTACTTGTCTGAGGGAATAGTTTTGATCGGACGGCAACTTATTATTAATTATCCAAACCGTTTCGCCAGTGCGGTTAGCGTGAATGGGAATATTCAGCGGTTCAGATAATGTAGACCACAGCAATTGGCCCGTAGGACTGAACCATTCTAAATCAATGTGGTCGTCTTCTACGGCATCCGTGCTATCTGGAAAACTGGCTTGAATATTAACTTGCAACTTATTTTTTTCTGTGGTATTAGGGAAAGTTAGCGGTTCGATAACGAGAGTGCGCTCTATTACTTCGACAACATGATTGAGAGTGTCATCAATGCGATCGATCAAAGTATTGCGGACGTAGAAATAGAAACCTGTGGCGAATACAAGCAACAATACAGCAGTAACGGCAGTATACCAAATAGCGAGGCGGCGGCGGGTAGTTTGAAACATGGGAAATGGGGAATCTTTTTTTAAAACGAACCGCGAAGACACGTTCGGCGAAGCCGTTCCCGAAGGGTAGGGCGCGAAGGAAGAAAAGAGCGAGAGAATCTTAAAGCGATTGTGAAGTAATAATCATTAACTAACTCTTAACCAACCATTTATAAATATAACGCTCTTCTCTTCTCTTCTCTTGTCTTCCTTTCTGTCATTCGCGCCTTCGCGGTTCGTTAAAAAAAGCCTTGTTCAGAAGTCCTACAATAATTGCTACCACAATATTAGATTATTAATACTTCAGACAGATGTCGAGGTAGCTGTCAGCCTGGTAATCTACTCGCTAAACTTTTTAGGTATAAAGCGTGTGAACAAATTTTTATTTCGAGCCGCGATCGGGTTATTAATGGCATTTTTTGGAGCAATCACCTATTTTACAAACGACGTACAAAATCCGGTAACAGGAGAGAGACAGCGGGTGCAGCTTTCTCCCCGCCAAGAGATTGTTTTGGGATTGCAGGCGCGAGATAAAATGGCCGCCCAGTACGGGGGGCTTTATCCTAGCCAGAGTATTCAGCAGTATGTCGATCGAGTAGGATCACGAGTTGTCAACGGTTCGACCGCGAAACAAGCGGGTTATCCGTTTGAATTCCACCTGCTGCGAGACCCCGAAACTGTGAATGCTTTTGCTTTACCGGGGGGACAAGTTTTCATTACTGCGGGGCTGCTGCGGCGGCTGAATTCCGAGGCTCAGTTGGCTGCTGTACTGGGGCACGAAAGCGGTCACGTTGTGGCGCGCCACGCTGCGGAACACTTGGCCAAACAGCAGTTAGGCAGGTCTTTGGTAACGGCGGTTGGGGTGGCTACTAGCGACGATCGCGGGGGCGGGCAGCAGGCAGCATTAATTGCTCAAGCTGTTAATCAAGTTGTCGGTTTACGGTACGGTAGAGCGGATGAACTTGAGAGCGATCGGCTAGGTTTTCGGTTTATGACCGAAGCGGGCTACGATCCTAGAGGTATTGTTGAGGTGATGCAAATTCTCGGTGCTTCTAGGAACGGCCAAGCGCCGCCGGAGTTTTTGAGTTCTCACCCGAATCCTGAAAACCGAGTTGAAAAGTTGCAAGCTTTAATCGCACAAAATTATCCTAACGGCGTTCCGGCTAATTTGGTGTCTGGACGCGATGAGTTTGCTAAGAATGTGTCGGGGGATCAGCGATAATTGCACCGCGCTTTACAAAAGTTATTACTAAAGGCGGATCTAAGTTCGGCTGGGAATTGGCACGATCGACTTAATGAGCGATCGAGCAATTTGAAAGTTTATAACCATGATGGAATCTTGGATGATTATCGGCGGCGTGACTTTCTCAGTCGCGTTCGGCACTCTGTTTTTTAAACTCCGCGATATTAACTGGGCCGTCAAACTTCAAAGACCGGATTGGATGTTTTTTGAGCCTGCTATTCCGTTAATTTGGACGGTAATTTTTGCTTGCGGGGCCGGCAGCGCTACTTTCGTGTGGGAACAGGAGCCAGGGAGCCTTAAAACATGGGTGCTGATGGCTTTCTACTTGCTTTTAGAAATTGTCACAGTTGCTTATATTCCCGCTACTCTCAGAGCCAAAAGTCTGAAAGTAGGAACAATTTTGGGAGGGGCTGGCGAGATTTTGGGAGTTGTGCTGACGTTGGCTGTTTTGCCGATTTCTCAAACCGCCGCTTTGTTACTTTTGCCTTACGCGATTTGGGGTGCGATCGGCACTTATACTACTTGGGAAATGATTCAGTTAAACCCAGAAGCTGCATAAAGCTCATCTGAGCTTCGGCGCACCCAACATACTATAACGCTCTTCTCTTCTCTTCCTTCGTGTCGTTAGGGTCTTCGCGGTTCGTAAAAAGAACCTTGTTAAGAATAGCCAATCCGTGCTACCGGGTTAACCGACCGATAGAGTGAGGAAATCCGCTTAACAGTGTGGGGGTATTTGATGAGAAAATAGATGAATAAAAGTGCTTTAAATCAAAGGATGACAGTTATCAATGGCCATTAAAGACCAGCCCCAACCACCTCGTTTTCGACAAATTAGCAATGTCTTGTTATTGCTCTCAAGTTTGTTTTTGCTGGCCAACATCTTTTTACCTAATTTGTTCGGCCCCCAAATTCCGCAAGTGCCTTACAGCTTGTTCGTCCATCAAGTGCAAGAACAAGATGTAGTACGAGCTTCGGTAGGTCAAAATGAAATTCGCTACCAACTCAAAGGCGAAGGCGACAAACCCGGTCAAGTGCTCTCCACTACGCCGATTTTTGACCTGGAGTTGCCTAAACTTTTACAAGAAAAAGGCGTTGAATTTGCGGCAACTCCGCCGGCTAAAAATGGCTGGATCGGCAGTGTTTTAAGCTGGGTGGTTCCGCCACTGATTTTTGTGGCGATTTTTCAATTTTTCATGAACAGGCAGGGTGGCGGGCCGCAGGGTGCACTGTCGATCGGCAAAAGCAAAGCTAAGGTCTATGTAGAAGGCGAATCGGCGAAAATTACTTTTGCTGATGTGGCTGGAGTAGAAGAGGCTAAAACTGAATTAGTCGAAGTTGTTGAATTCCTGAAAACTCCCGACAGATTTACGGCAATTGGTGCGAGAATTCCGAAAGGCGTACTGTTAGTCGGGCCTCCGGGAACTGGCAAAACGCTGTTAGCAAAAGCAGTGGCTGGTGAAGCAGGCGTGCCGTTTTTTAGCATTTCCGGTTCGGAGTTTGTGGAACTGTTTGTAGGTGTTGGTTCTGCCAGAGTTAGAGATTTATTCGAGCAGGCTAAGAAACAGGCTCCTTGTATTATTTTCATTGATGAATTGGACGCGATCGGCAAATCTCGTAGCAGTAACGCTAGCTTCGGTGGGAATGATGAACGCGAACAAACTCTCAATCAATTATTAACTGAAATGGATGGTTTTGCGGCGGGCAATACTACGGTAATTGTGCTGGCTGCAACTAACCGCCCAGAAAGTTTAGATGCTGCTTTGTTGCGCCCTGGCCGTTTCGATCGCCAAGTTTTAGTCGATCGCCCCGATTTATCTGGTCGCGAAGAAATTTTGAACATTCACGCTCAAAAAGTGAAGTTGGGCCCGGATATTAACTTGAAGGCGATCGCCACTCGCACCCCCGGTTTTTCGGGCGCAGATTTGGCAAATTTGGTGAATGAAGCTGCTTTGTTGGCGGCCCGCAACCGGCGCTTAACTGTGGCGCAGGAAGACTTTGCAGAGGCGATCGAACGCATTGTGGCGGGCTTAGAAAAGAAAAGCCGCGTGCTCAATGAAAAGGAGAAAACCATCGTTGCTTATCACGAAGTCGGCCACGCAATGGTTGGTGCTTTGATGACTGGTAATGGCGAAGTTGCCAAAATCTCGATCGTCCCTCGCGGTATGGCTGCTTTGGGTTATACTTTGCAGTTACCGACTGAAGACCGTTTCTTGTTGGATGAGTCGGAATTGCGGGGTCAAATTGCGACTTTGTTGGGCGGGCGATCGGCTGAGGAAGTGGTGTTTGGTAGCATTACTACTGGCGCTTCAAACGACTTGCAAAGGGCGACTGATTTAGCTGAACGGATGGTGACGACTTACGGGATGAGTAAGGTTTTGGGGCCTCTAGCTTACGATCGAGGTCAACAATCAATGTTCCTCAATGACGGTATGGGAAATGCCCGCCGTGCGGTAAGTGCTCAGACTGCTGAGGCGATCGACCAAGAAGTGAAGGAAATTGTCGAAACTGCACACCAGCAGGCTTTGGATATTCTGAAAGCCAATCGGGAATTGTTAGAAACAATTACGCAGAAACTGTTGGAAACTGAGGTGGTTGAAGGTGATGCACTTCGCGAATTCCTCGGTCAAGTGCGGCCTTTAGATAAGGTTGCGGCTTGAGTTTAATAGGGTTTAATTAAACCGCAGATCAACGCAGATGATTTAGAATCATCTGCGTTTTGGGATTAATCCGACTCAATAAGTTTTGTATTCTATGATACCACAGGGCGATCGTCCAATAATTGCCCTAATCTGTTTTTTCACGTTGGCGTTTTTCGATTTCGGCGATCGGTAACAGCAACGTATCTTCAATTGCCTCTCTCACTTCATTATTTACTGAACAACCACTATTCAGGCAATCTACCAGTAACTTATTAGCATTATAATATTTTTCTAAAAGTTCTAGTGCTTCTGGTTCTAAATCCCAATCGTGTCCGATGTTACGGAATTTGACCATGATAGATCGTAGTTGCTCAGTCCAATTTTTGCCACTTAATTTCCACCATTCTTCAAAAATATTTATTCCCTCTGCTTTAGGAGGAATTTGGTTTTTCAACTCGCTAATCTCTCTAATCAATTCTCGAAGTTCAAGCTTATCACTGCGACCACAAACATAATCAAGGTTGCTATCAAGAGCAGCATCAATGGCAAGGTCATCAGCATCGACGATTGCCAGATCGCTGGCAAAGTGAAGGTAACGGGCTAAACCGGGCTCTATGACACAGGAAAGCTCGAATTCACTGGAAAGTCTATGTTCTGGCTCTCCGTGAAGACCAAAATTGTTAGAAAATTTAGAAATTAGATTTCTATATAAAGAAACAGCCAAATTATGATTATGATTAGGAGCTAGTGCTAGTTCATAATAGAAAGCACGAATCGCTGCTTTTTTACATTCGATATCGTGGTAATCCTCTCGAAAGAAAACTCTCTGCACTCTTGTGGCCGGATTATAAGTATTTTTAACAGAGCAGCTTTTATGATTTACCCATGCAAGAAATTTCTGAACTTTATTATGTTTTACTAACAGCAAATCAATGTTTTGCTTCATCAACTGCACTAAATCATCAGCCCGATTCATCATACCTGTGGCTAGCAAAAAGACTTCCCGCCAGCGTTTCTCTGTAATGTGATTGGCTAAACCTTGGCAATCAGCACGATCGGTGAACCATTTTGCTGTGAAATACTCTTGAAACGTTAAGTGTGAAAATGACCACACCTTTTGCGCTCTCTGAATCAACAACCCATGATGCCCTTCCATCGCCCTCAACACCGCCCGACTATCTCGCTGTCCAATCTCCAAAAACTCCGCAATATATCCCTCAATCTCCGTCTGCTCAAACAACACATACTGCGTTTGCTCAAACTTCTTCATTGCTAGATAGTTCAATAGCTTCCGCTTTCGTTCCGCTGACAAATCTCGATAAATCTTATCTCGCTCAATCTCTCGCGAGTCGTCCCACCGCTCCAGTAGCAACTCCAAAGCCTCTTCATAAAGCTCGGAACGCTTCGAGTAAAACTTCCCAGTCTCATGAAATACTGCACAGGTCAAACTCAGCAAAATCGGAGTAATCGCCAACTCCCGAATCGACTTATTCTCTTCTCTAAAAAGCTGCTCCAGAAACTCCTGTGCCTTCGTCAGTCCCACCAACTCATCCCTCATCACCGTCTTAAACCAATGCTTTGAAAACTCCTCCACTTGCGACTTATTAAAATCCGCCACCTCCACAAACTGAAAGTTTAGAGATTTCCAGTCCATTTCGCCCGTAAAACTCTGCGTTCGACACGTCACAATTATTTGCACCTGCGGATAGTCACGAGCAAACTTCTTAATTTCGTCGGTGATCTTCTTCCCATCCTCCCCCGTCACCTCATCTAAGCCATCCAACAGAACCAGCACCCGACCTTGCTTGAGTAGGCTTTCTGCATCTGATAACTGCCAATATTTCTCTAAATAAGGCTTTAGGGGATAGGCTACCTCACCTCCATCCTTCACAAAACGTCCATCCTTTACAAAATCCCGCAGCCTAATCAAAACCGGAATCCGGTGGGCTTGTAATTTTCCTGCATTGCACTCCGTCACCACTCGTTGCAAATACGTGGTTTTTCCCGAACCCGGTTTGCCCACCACCATCAGGTTTGTATTCTTCGCCACCACCTCTAAGCCTGACTTTCGTTCCTGTTCCCTGCCCAAGCCAATGCGATCAAAACTGCGATAGCTGGGATTTTTGCTGAAATCTTGGCACAAATCATGGAATTCCGACTTACGACTACTGCTGAGTTTCTCCAGAATATTGACATCCACAAACAAATCACCCAACGGCACCCAACCATCGACACCCAAAAGTGGCATCGTGCCATGTAAGCATTGGATGTCCTCGTGGAGGCGCGATCGTACCTCCTGAACTAACGCATCAATATTAGCTTGACCCTTTCTACATATTTCTTCTGGTAAGGAGAGTGGCTGATTATTTTGCTGTTGCCATTCTGGAAAACGAGATTCCCAGAGCCATTTATACCCTTGCTCCCACGGACTTTGACCTTTAGCTGGTCTCCCTCGTTTGGGTTTATTAGATGGGCCACCATTATCCTCGAAGATTTGGCAAATTTTCTTTAATTCATCTTGAAGTTTCTGAGAGGCATCTTCCGGTTCCTTGTTCCATGCAATAAAACTTACCAGAGTCACATTTTCTCTATCAGCATTTTTTCGATTAAAACGTGCCAAGAAAGTCGCTAGTGTATCGCCTGTCAGGTTGAGTTGGAGAGCGATCGCGTCTAAAAACTGTTGTTCTTCTACCGATTTAAACTGAGAATCCACCTTTCACTAAACTCCATTATCTATTTATTTCTATTTATTTCTATCTGCCTTTCTATTTGTTAACAATTTTTTTTCTATTTGACCACTCCTAATCTTAAAAGTGTCAACATTTTACACCTGAGAGTGACAGATGAAACCTTATAACAAAAAGAAATGGCTCAAAGTAATTGAATTTGCAGTAGTTGGCTTTGCGACTTTGTGCGATCCAACAGCAGGCGGATTACTGTTTGTGCTCAAGCTGTGCTTTCAAATCCTGACAGCCTTGCAGAAAGATGAGCCGACTGAAACAGACAAGGGCAAATAGACAAACCCGCCTTTGTGCGATCGCCAGTAATCGTATGAAGGGAGAGCAATCACAGGGCGCTCTCCCTGATACTCAAATTTCTTCTTATTCGTTTTTCCCTCGCACCACAGCGAGCATTATAAAGAAACAGAAACCCGGCTGCTTCAAACAACCGGGTTTCTAAATATTGTTGCTGCATTTTCGACGATTAAATTCCGGGCACGTAGGCCATAACTGGAGTACCTTGCTGCTGCTGCTGCGCGATTTCCAACAGGCGTTGAATGCGATCTTCTGTCGGCGGGTGAGTGCGGAAAAGTGACTGCAAACCTTTAGTCGAAAAAGGATTCACAATCAGCAGCGGCGACATCGCAGGATTGCCGTGCATCGGAATTTCATGACCCAGTTTCTCCAATTTCTGCAGCGCGTTTGCTAAACCGATCGGGTTATTGGTAATTTCCACCGCACCGCTGTCGGCTGCAAATTCCCTCGTCCGAGAAATCGCCAATTGAATTACGGTTGCGGATAGCGGCGCTAAAATGATTAAAAACAGCAAACCAAACGGATTCGCGCCTTGTCTGCTATCCCGCGTTACCGGGCCGTAAAGCGCTCCAAAAGTCAGAATTCGCCCGACAAATGTAATCGCGCCGGCAATTGTTCCTGCAACTGCTTGAGTGAGGGTGTCGCGGTTGCGGATGTGCGTGAGTTCGTGCGCTAAAACGCCTTCCAATTCTTCGCGGGAAAGTAGAGTTATGATTCCTTGAGTAACTGCTATTGTCGCGTGTTCTGGGTCTCTTCCTGTGGCGAAAGCGTTGGGAGATTGAGTGGGAACTAGAAATATTTTCGGCACCGGAATTTGGGCTTTTTCGCTCAGCGATGCTACCATATCGTAGATTTCTGGTGCTTCGCTGCGGGCGATCGGCTGAGCGCGGTAAGCCATTAACGCGGCTGTGTCGGAATAGTACCAAGAGCTAAAACTTGAGAAAGCCGCTAGCGCTAAACCGATGTAAAGTCCTTGCTCGTTGCCGATTAAATAATAACTTCCTAAAACGAGAAGGCCGCTTAGAAGTCCTAAGAGAGCGGCTGTTCTGAGTTGATTTGTTCCTAACATGGCGAGTTGAGGGCGATCGCTATTTTGATATTTTTGAGCTTGTAATTAGGTTTTCATATTTGCGAGCGATCGCGCCTCTATCTGCCGAAATAACTGCTGTCGCCAATAGTAGTATTTCACCTTTTGAGTCAGAAACTGGGAATGCCGATCGGGAGGCTCTCTCTGGCTGCTCTCAAGAGGCGATAGAGCCACAGGATATGACATTTCCAGGCTCTGGTTGGAAACGAGATTAAACGAGATAACCATTCTAAATACCCTTGGACTGCAATTACGGTATAATTGGTGAATATGACATAGTAAAAATTCCACATAAATCATGACTATCGATATAGAGATTTTTCAAACTGTCGTCAAGATGCCAGAATCTCTCAAACAAGAGATATTGCATTATGCAAAATATTTACTTGAAAAACACGCAAAAACTGAATCATCTCAAGAACCACTTGAACAACATCATGGTTATGGTAGTTGGGCCGGTCAGATCGTTATGTCTGATGATTTCGATGAACCGCTGGAAGATTTAAAGGAATATATGTAACATGGAATCCCTTTTAGATACTCATGCCTTTCTGTGGTATTTGCTTGGCGATTCCCATCTAGGTAGTAAAGCAAAAGAAGCGATCGATACTAAAACAGGTTTGTATTTCAGTATTGCCAGCCTTTGGGAAATCTCTATTAAAATCAATGTCGGTAAGCTTCAACTGAATCGGCCATTTGAAGACCTGCCGAAGGAATTGCAATACATTAACGCTCAAATTCTACCAATTACATTTGAAGATACTCAGATTTACGCAGGTCTTCCTCTGCATCATCGAGATCCTTTCGATCGCATTCTGGTAGCACAGACGATGAATCATTCGCTGGTTTTGATTAGTCGCGATGAGGCTTTTGATGCTTATCCAATTCAGCGGGTGTGGTGATGAAGAAGGCCAAAATTTTATAAGTAAGCCCACTTAACAAAAGAAAAGAGCCAGATACCCGACTTGTTTAAGAAGTCGGGTATCTGGGTATTAGGTTGAATTCTCCAACCCTAAACCGCTTGCACTTGCTTTTCCTCAACAGCAACAGGTTCTTGATATACAGTTTGAGACTCATTAGCCAAAAATTCAGCTAATTGAGCTTCAATTTCATCCCGCACAATCTGACGGTATTCCAGAAAATGCTCGTTGTGAGCACACACTGTCAAATAGTGATCCCAAACCGCAGGATTGCGCTTGAGAATGCTGAACAAATGATGCCAAAACTTCCAGCGAGTTTTGCGCTTGACTCCCTGCCGCCAAACCACAGTTAGCAGTGCTCGCAAGTCGATCCAACTGGGAACTCTTGCAGGTATATTTGCTGTAGGTGCACCTAACATTAAGAAATGGCGATAAGTCCGGTCTAAATATTTCTCAGCATCGTACACTTCGCAGAATGCCTCGACATATTCGCGGGCAATATCTTCGAGAGGCCGCGTCGGGATAAAGTTCATCAAAGTAGTCTGATTAAGGTTGCCAGATTTGTCACGCAACCGCCCTTCTTTTGCTAGTCTGTGGGACAATGCAGTGTGTGGCAAAGCTTGCAGCATTCCAAAGGTTGTGCTCGGAATGGCTGCTGCTTCGGCAAACTTGACAATCCGCTGACCGGCACCGGGTTTTTCGCCGTCAAATCCGATGATAAATCCGGCCATTACTCGCAAACCGGATTTGGCAATTAACTCTACCGATTCTATCAAAGAATTGCGGGTATTTTGGAATTTTTTGGTCATTTGCAAGCTTTCTTCATCGGGAGTTTCAATCCCTAGAAATACTGCATTGAAATTGCAAGCTACCATCATATCCATCAATTCTTGGTCTTGGGCTAAATCGATGGAGGCTTCTGTGTTGAAAGTAAATGGGAATTTGTGTTCTTCTTGCCAGACTCTTAAGTCTTTTAGCAACAGTTTGACGCTGCGTTTGTTGCCGATAAAGTTGTCGTCTACCATGAACACGCCGCGCCGCCAGCCCAAGTTGTAGAGATAGTCTAATTCTGCTATCAATTGTTGGGGGTTTTTGGTGCGGGGTTTGCGGCCGTAGAGGACGATGATGTCGCAGAATTCGCACTGGAAAGGACAACCTCGGGAAAATTGAATCGACATCGAGTCGTAGGCGTCTAATTCCAGCAAATCGAAGCGGGGGACTGGGGTTGTGGTAACATCGGGTTTTACGCCGTCCGATCGATAAATTCCGCTTTTTTCGCCGCGCCCTATTGCTTCGACAAACATCGGCAAGGTGATTTCGCCTTCGTCGAGAATCAGATAATCTATGCCCGCTGCTTGAGGTTCTTCGGGTACGGATGTCGGGTAAGGGCCGCCACAAGCTACGGATTTACCGCGCCGTTTTGCTTCGCGAATGATGTCTAGCAAATCTTCTTTTTGGACAATCATTGCGGAGAGAATAACGAGCTCTGCCCATTCCCATTCTGCTTCGGTGATTTGTCTGATATTGCGATCGACTAACTTAAATTCCCATTCTTGGGGTAAAATAGCTGCTACTGTTACCAAACCCAGCGGTGGCAGCAGCACTTTACGATCGACTAATTCTAGGATTTTCTCGTAAGACCAAAATGTTTTCGGAAACAGCGGGTAAACTAGAAGAACTCGCATTATATGTTAAACCTCACATCAGTAAACAACTTGCGATCGGGCTGGCGTGTTTGAGAGTTTGATCGACTCTCAAGACTTCATGTTAAGGCTAAAATTACGATCTTGCACTCGATCAAATATCTGGCGAGGGGTGACACCCCCTAATACCAACAAAATGAGCGCAATTTTTAGCTTGCAGTTCCCTGTTAAAGTTTGCAAATGCTGATATCTTATCGTATTTGACCCTTAATTGACGATAATCGCATTTAAAAAGCATGGGATTAAGGCAAAAAAGAACTTTAAACAGTTAATTACTCGTTTGGTACACACGAATCACCCTACATTACTCGTTTGGTGCCCATTCCTTCTTCCCTCGAACCTCTTCCTTCTTCCTGACATCCGTTACATCCGTTACATCCCGTACATTGCTCGTTGCCGAACTTCCCTCTTCCTCCTCGCCTAATTTGAATCTTTGCCGGGAATCCCGCTAGTTCTTAACATATCAGCCACTGTGCCGCAGTAACTCGGCATTCCTATGCTTTCGGGATTCACAAGATTTTGATAGGTAAAATGGCGATAGCTGATACAAAATCTATCCCAAGCAGCCACCTGAATTCGGAACAGCCAAATAAAGAAATCGGCCAGCCAAGGTGAAAGAGTAATGCGAAAAAATATGTTTTTATTCAAATACTTGCAAGCTTGTTCTACCACTTCGTTAGCTGTAATCGCCGGATTTCCTAGCACAAAATGTCGCGGTTCCTCGGAAGCCGACGGATGTTCTACTAAATAATTCACTACTTTAGCAATATCTGCGCCGTGGATGAAATGAAAACTGCCGTCTGCCTTAAACCAGCGAATCAAACCAATCCATTTAGCCACAAGTGGCAGACCAGAGGACAAGTGAGAGACGGGTTTTTCTGCGTCTCCTCCCAATACTAATGTCGGGTAAAGTGCCGTAATCGGAGGCAACTTTTTCAAGGCTGACAAATGCACCATGCAATTGTATTTTGAGCTAATATAATCTGTCCCCAGTTCCCCGGCTTCTTTCAGCAAATTGTTGTCTCGGCCGAGAATACTTGCCGTTGAAAAATAAATTACTTGTTGGCAAGTCTGTGGCGAAAGTAGTTGAATTAGCCCGAGAGTTTTGGTTACGTTAACGTCAAACACTTCTTGAGTTCCTCCCCAAGCAGTGGCCGCTAAAATTGCTACATTCATTGTTTGCAAAAGTTCGGCGTGTCGATCGATATCTCGCATATCGCCTTGTATTATATGGATGCCGGGGCGGGCTTTCCAGTCAAATTTTAATTTCTCGGGGTTGCGAACTA
This sequence comes from Microcoleus sp. S13_C5, assembly GCF_036700845.1. Lineage (NCBI taxonomy): Bacteria > Bacillati > Cyanobacteriota > Cyanophyceae > Oscillatoriales > Microcoleaceae > Microcoleus > Microcoleus sp. S13_C5. The sequence goes on along the minus strand of NZ_JAUBPR010000015.1, from coordinate 56,116 downwards.
AGAGGTAAAGTTCGTGGTTTGTCTGTTGAATCAAAGTTTCGGCCATGTAGTGACCGATACAGCCACTTGCACCCGTCACAAAAATTTTTTTGGAGTTCATTTTGCCGCAGGGGAAGAGGGAGGATTTGACGCTTTTTCGACGGTACGGAGACGGCATTGCCGTATCCCTACAAATATCAGATGCAATTAACCGGATTCGCTCCGATTATATAATCTTTTTCCACGGTAGGGAGACTCCTAGAGCCCATTGGTGTCAACTTAAGACTGAAACCCCTGATAAATCTCGCTTTTAAGTGAGTCTCGATCCCCCTAAATCCCCCTTAATAAGGGGGACTCTGAGAAGATTCCTGTCCCCGCCTTATTAAGGGGGGCTAGGGGGGATCGATCCCTAATCATCAGACAGCAGACCGATACTACGTTTAACGTTAAGTTGACACGGCAATGCCCATTGCCGTATCTCTACAAATATCAGGTGCAATTAACCGGATTTGATCGGATTCTAAAATCAAAATCCAATCAAGCCGCAACTGCAAGCAATTTGTCGGCTTGTTTTGCGGTTTCAAAGAAGAAACGCACGTTATCTTCGGGAGTTCCCGGTAAGACGCCGTGTCCCAAATTGAGGATGTGTCCGCGATGACCGGCTTTGCGAATTGTATCAAGAATTCGATCGCGAATAAACGGTTGAGAACCAAACAACACGCCGGGATCGAGATTTCCCTGAACGTTCATGTTGGGGCCCAAACGCTTGCGCGCGTCGGCCATATCAACTGTCCAATCGACGCTGATTATATCCGCGCCGGATGTTGTCATGCGTTCGAGGAGGCCGGCGCTACCGGTGACTAACAAAATTAGCGGGGTGTCGGGATGGGTTTTTTTGACTTGCTCGAATACTTGTTTCTGGTAAGGTAGAGCGAAAGTGTCGTAGTCCTGCGGAGAAAGTTGGCCGGCCCAGGAGTCGAACATTTGCACTACTTGCGCGCCACAGTCGATTTGATAGCGCACGTAAACGGCGATCGCATCGGCGAATTTCGACAGCAACTGATGCAGTAAAGTTGGATCGGAAAATGCCATGTTTTTGATGATGGCATAATCCTTAGAACCTTTGCCCTCAACGGCATAGGCCGCCAGAGTCCAGGGCGCGCCGACAAAACCGAGCACGGTGGATTTGTTGCCGACTTCCTCGCGCAGGGATTTCAGGATTGTTTTGATAAACGGCAAGCTTTCTTCCGGGTTCAGCGCTTGCAGGTTGTCGATTTGCTGCTGAGTGCGGATGGGTGCGTGGATAATCGGCCCTTTACCTTCGGCGATGTCCATGTCGATGCCCAAACCCGGCATGGGGGTGACAATATCGGAAAACAGAATTACGCCGTCGGGTTGAAACGCGCGCCACGGCTGAAGGGAAACTTCGATCGCCACTTCGGGAATTTCAGAACGTTCGCGAAACGAGGGATACTTTTCTCGCAAATCTCGATAAGCCTTCATGTAGCGACCGGCTTGGCGCATCATCCATACGGGCGGGCGGTCTAGGGTTTCGCCACGGGCTGCCCGCAACAACAAGGGAACTTCATTTAATGCCGACATTTTAACTTTTCTCTACCTTAGATATTTCAATGCCTTTGGTAGCTTACCACTGTGCGATCGTCCTTTTCGACAAAAAATTCATCTGTTAGCGGGGAGGAAGATGAGGGGAGTGGCTGAGTTCGATTTTGGGCGCTCGGGATTTGGTTGGTTGCGAGGCTGGCGGTAAATTAGCTGAACCGCCCTTTTTACGCCACCAGCCTCATAAATGACATCTAGACTTCTTGAATTATATGGGCTGTATAATGGAGTTTTTCCCACTCGTTGGGGAGACTCATTGAATAAAAAAATTGAATAAAAACCTAGTAAAGAATTAACTACAGCGATACTTCAGAAGATAAACGGGTAGATTCTGGATGCTGCTCTTACATTATTTTTGACTCCCGACGTTAAGACTATGAATAAAATAAAATTTGAATCCACTGTAGAACTTTGGAGGGATATGTCTCTACTCGGCTTTATCTACAAGCCTACTTTTCAGGGCAAGTGGACAAACAAGGTAAACACTAAGGGTAACTTGCCATTTTTCCTCAAATGGCTTTTTCTCACTGCTTTATTTGCTCCTTTGCTGTACAGCTCAAATTTTTACATTATTTGTATAGGTTTGGTTTTGATACTCGTACCCGGTTTTATGCTAGCTTTAAACCTTTGGGTACTCCTAGTATTGCAAATACTGTGCATCTCCATGACACCTTTATGTTTGATAGATGACGTACTTTCTAGTTTGAAGGATTCAAAGTGAACCTTATTTCTGAGCTAATATTGCATCGTAATCGCTATGAGTCCCTATCCAAAACCAGACAATACCTTCAGGTTTCTCAACTCCCAAAGCTCTGTAACTATCGCCTACTCGCACCGATTGCAATTGCTTTCGCCTGCCAACTTTTTTAAAATGCAGCGAAGGGTGATACGGATCGACTTTGAGTAATTCGTAATTTTTATCGGCTAAGGCTTGTATTTCTTTAGGTAGCTGGTGATAGCAGTGCCAAAAACGCGGTAAAGTCAGATGCTTCATAAGACTTTAGCCAATCCCGCTTCATACTCTGCATCGACTTCATCAAGTAGCGCATCTAACCGCCCATCCTCCAAATCGTCTTCAATTTGCCTATCCCAGACTTGTTGGCGATACTCTATCAGCCAAGCAGTAAGTTCGGATAGTTCCTTAACTGACAAGTTCATAATTGCTGTTTCAAGTTCTTTAACGCTCATACATTTTGCCACATCATTAATATTATTAATATACCAATAATCCTGAACGCACGGGTAGTCATAAACCAGGTTTTTTCCGAAAGACGCGTTGCAGCCCACAGATGAGCGTAAAAAACCTGGTTTCTGTCGGAGTGGGCCGGTGCTCAGAAACCAGCTTTTTTCCGAAAGACCCGTTGCAGCTTAAAGATGAGCGTGAAAAACCCGGTTACGAAGGTTAGTTGTAGATTATACAGAGCGACGCACCCGTAAGTATGGTGGGTCCCTGCGAGATTTTCGAGTTTAGTTGTAGATTGTAAATAGCGACGTACCCACAGTATTTTGTAGGGTGCGTCGCTGTGACATTTTCGAGCTTCGTTGTAGATTGTAGAGAGCGACGCACCCTACTATCTCGTCACGCAGACTCCGCCCACCACTACCCGACATTGATCTCGGCCCGCATCGAATCTACTATCATTCCGCCTCGCCGAGTCTAAATTTCTAGTCCGTGAATTGTAGTAATAATCTCCCGCCGGAAACCTTCTATTCGGGACAGCGCAGTAAGTTGAATCTTGATTACCATCGTCAAACCTTACTCTCACCATAGAACGTCTCTCGCGACAATCAACAGACCGCAAATCAAAATCATCTTGCAAAAGCTGTGCTCTGTCATATTGACCGTCATTTCGGCCATCATCTCGCTTCGTGTACCAATCGTCACGCGAATTGCGAGATCGTCTGTCGCCCCCATCAATTCCCGAAACTTCCAGCGTGTAGCTACCGCCTCTGGCTGCATCTTTTGCTAACACTAACAGTTTATAATCGCCACTACGAGGAATTTGATAATTAAAAGAACGGTCTTGCGTAAAAGCGACTTGTTTGTTGTTCCCATAAAACAAGACCATGACCGGAGTAAAACCGCGACTTCTATCTGTATCTAAAAACACTTCAATATTGTCGCCTTCGCGAGCGCTGAATGTGTATTCTTGACCACGCAATTCTTCCGTCGGAGAACCCGGAACCCACATATTCCGGAAACGGTAGATGGGGGAAGTGCGGCGAATTACTCCATCTATGCGATCGTTATTCTGTATCTGTTCGCCAACAGCACTAGAGGAAATCCCCGTAAGTGCCAATCCTGTAAGTAGGAATGCGGCAGCAATACTGTTTAACAAGTTGTGTGCTTTCATATCAACCTCTCGAAAAATTTAAAATCTTTTTGCTTTTTTTGTGCCGACATTTGCATACACAATCCATTTTAAATGTAATTTCTGCCAACCGTGTCAACCTCACCCAACCAGACTTTTTAGCGGGTGCAAAATCTCAAGCTAAAGTTACAGACGTTGATCCCTAATCTAAAGTTGCGATTTATCGCCGCAAATCAGCAATCCCGATTCGGCGTCGAGACAAGCTGTAATTCCCATAGGTAAAGCAGCGTTAACCCCCTCGTGGCCGAAGGGCAAATCCGAGACAATCGGAATATTCAAATCCCCCAGCCGATCGCGCAAAACCTCTTCAATGCTAAAACTGGGAATACTCGGGTCAATCTCGCAGCGGCTGAAGCGCCCCAAAGCAATGCCCCGCACCCCAGCGAAAGCCCCCGCCATCCGCCACAAAGTCAGCATTCGATCGACCCTGTACGGAGCCTCTGAAACATCTTCAAATGCGAGAATAACCCCGGTCAAATCCGGTTGATACGGGGTTCCGAGCAAATGAGAAGCCACCGTCAGATTCGCAGGAAACAGCCGCCCGGTGGCTTGTCCGCCGCCCCATCCTTTACCTTGCAAAGATTGTAAGGGACGACCTTCGATGCAGTCAAAAAGTCGATCGACAGACCAATCCGGTTCCGCAGCCAAAGTTGTCAGCATCGGCCCGTGAACACCCCAAACACCCAATTTAGCCTGATTCCACAGCAAAGCAGTAATATCTGAAAAGCCGATTAACCATTTAGGTGAATGGGAATCGGGAGTTGGGAATTGGGAATTTGCCCAATCTCCCACTTTTCCTTTTTCCAAAAGTCGAGTGCTGCCGAAACCGCCTCGAACACAGAGAATACCGCGACAATCCGGGTCATTGAGGGCATCTGCCAACTGTCGGACGCGGTTTTCATCAGAACCTGCCAAATAGCCCCAGCGATCATCAAAACCCGGTGTTAATTCAACTCTATAGCCACGAGATTTCCAAATTTCTACACCCTTTTCAAAGTTGCTTGATTCTCGCAAAGTGCCACTAGGGGCAATTACTTTGAGCAAATCTCCTGGTTGCAGAAATTTTATGTTAGTCATTAGGTTGATTGTTGGCTGTTGACTGTTGACTGTTGACTGTTAATTTTTGGCTTTTTGTTTTAGTGGGTTAAGATAGACATTTATCTTTGGTGAAAGTTCATTTAATAAAGGATGCAGTCGATCGATTTGTTTTTGGGTCAAAAAAATGCGAGTGTATGCCAGTCTCAACCATCCCTTGTTTCGTTCAATAAACCTCTGGCAATTTTCACAAAACGCTGACTATCTTGATACCTATAGCGCCCAGGTCTTTCTGCAATATTAGCACCAACACTATCCGCCGATTGCACTATTTGTTTGCCCCTCGTATCCTTCGCAAAGTCGTCCCACTTTTTAACACTAAACCATATTTTGTTTGATACTTTTTCAGCTAATTGATAAACTTGTAGCTGTTAAAAGCTTTCCATATTAGCTCCTTTAAATAGTTGATGGCAAACCATTGACTGTCAACCGTCAACGATCAACAGTCAACCGTCAACAATTAAGGCAAAGTTAGAATTTCCACCCCAGAATCAGTCACAGCCAGAGTGTGCTCGAATTGAGCCGAAAGCTTTCCATCCTTGGTGATAGATGTCCAACCATCGGCGAGAATTTCCACTTCCCAAGTACCCTCATTAATCATCGGCTCGATCGTAAAAACCATGCCTTGTCTGAGCTTCTTTCCCGTGCCCCGCTTGCCGTAGTGCAGAATTTCCGGTTCAGTGTGAAAGACTCGGTGAATCCCATGTCCCGCAAAATTTCGCACTACCGAAAAACCCTGTGCTTCAGCATATTCTTGAATCGCTGCACCGATGTCACCAGTACGAGCACCCGGTTTCACTTCCGCAATTCCTCTTCTTAAACATTCCTCGGTTACTTCAACTAACTTTTTCGCTATCGGTGAAGGTTTCCCGACAAAAAAAGTCTTGGAAGTATCGCCATGATAACCGTCAACTAAAGGGGTTACATCAATATTAATAATGTCCCCTTCTTTAAGAATTTGTTTCGCATTGGGGATGCCGTGACAGACTACTTCATTGACGCTAGCACACAGAGATTTGGGAAATCCTTTATAGCCTAGCGGAGCGCTTTTGGCTCCGTGTGCCAAAGTCCATCGTTCGGCTTCGTCGTTAATTTCTAAAGTGCTTACACCCGGTTTAACCATTGGTTCGAGATGTAGCAGAAGTTCGGCCGCTAAACGGCCTGATTGGCGCATTTTTTCGATCTCTCTACTGGATAAAAGCACTAAACGTTCGGTTGCCATAGTTTGTTCAGTTTTCTTTTTTGTGGTCGATTAAGAGTTTATTTAACTCAATTTTAGAATAGAGTTGAATTGCTGCTCAATAAACTTGTAAGGTGCGTCAGTCAGCGGATATTTCTAAAAATTTGCCAGTATTATTACTGACGCACCCTACTAGCAGTGATAGATTTGAACCAGTGTTCACAACGATCGCCCAAAGCTCCTAAAGAATATTCTACCTCTGCTTGTCGCCTGCAAGCGCTACGGTCAATTTGGTCTAAGCGGGCGATCGCACCTACCAAGCCATTTACACTATCAGGCTCCACTAAAAAGCCCGTCAGTCCGTCTCTAACAATTTCCGACGGCCCCCCGCGCTCGTAAGCAATCACAGGCACACCGCACGCTAAAGCCTCGATCGCGACATTTCCGAAAGCTTCCACCCAACGCGGCGTCATCAACAATGCTCGGCACTGCCGGACTTGCTCTTGCATTTGGGTTGTTGTCAGAAACCCTAAATATTCTACCGGAGCATCCGGGTAATCTGCACAAATTTTTTGCCAATAATCCTCATCTTGCATTTTGCCCATAATTTTCAGGGGAATGCCTGTAATTTTCGCTGCTGCTACTGCATCTTCTAAGCCTTTCTCCGGGGCGATGCGGCCTAGCCAAGCTAATTTAGACTGCGGTTGGTTGCAAAATTCGTACAGGGATAAATCTATGCCATTTCCCAACAACTGACATTCATCGGCAAAGGCGAATGTTTTGGCTTGAGAAGCGGTGTGAACTCCGATCGTGCCAGGAAACTGGACGGCGGTTTGTCCGGCAATGCGATCGAGGGCAGCAGAAAGGGAGCCCATGCTGATCAAATGTGCGATCGGAGTCCTAAAAAATGGTGTCAAATAAAACGGCAGCCAATCGTAAGCGAAATTAACAATGACATCCCATTCATCCTGAACTTGGCGAGCATATTCCCACATATTCGCCAGCACAGAATCTGCGGGCATCACAATAGGAGCATTGTAATCTTGTGTTTGGGCGGTTACTTGCAAATCACCCGTTATTTCGATTACTGGAATAGATTCTAAGACTGAACCTATCGGCGCTACAACTGCTATTTTCTGAGCGCGACTCTGTAATTCTTTAGCAATGTTAAGGACTGTAAGTTCGACACCGCCACCCAACCCCGAACCTAGTTGACCGACCGAAGTTGACAGGAACAATAGTTTTAAATGGTTATTAGTCATTAGTCAGCCTTCACTAATTTTAACATAATCTAAATTATAAATTCTCCCATCTCAAATCTCAATTTTCAAATTATTTAAAAATTGCTACATTTATTAATCCATCCCAGAACGCGGACGGATGCGGTTCAACTGATTGATTGCCCAGCGAGCAACTTCCTGAACTTCGGGATCGGGATCGTCCGTCGCACGGTGCAGCAAGTAACTGATTTGATTCACCAATTCGTAAATCCGCGTCAAGTCGCGAATCGCATTTTTACGCACTTCAGGATTTTCATTTTGCAGTGAAATTGACCAGGCATTATTCATGGGTTTGAGCGTGCGAATGCCAATTTCCGAGAGACTTGCCAAAATTAAACTGTACTGCTTCGAGTCGGAATTGGCTAGCAAATCGAGCAACGGCTCAACTGCTCTGGAATCTCCCCGCTGGCCTAGTTCCCAAATTGCTTTGCCCCTCTTTGCCGGATTTAGGAGCTGCAAATCTTCAATCAGTGCTTCAATAATATCAACTTTAGGTCTACCATCAGTTTCGGGAATGGCAATATCTTTCTTCCAACTCGCTAGGGAATCGGCTTGATTAGTTGTTTGGGGAATGTTGAAACCTGTGTCGCTGTAGCCATTGCTGTGAGTCTCCAAAGGCGAGGTGTCGGAATTAATTCGATCGCCCTCGAATGCTGCATTCTGGGATTCTGGTTCCCCGGATTCCCCGATCAACGGTAAAGGTCGATCGCTGCTCTCGATACTGTGGCCTTTTGGTAAATCAAAAGGGTAGGGCAAGGGTGACAGCGATTGTAGCCCAGAAGAAGTCTCTTGGCGTCTAATTTGGTGCGAGTTTGTAGGAGAATCGGGATTAGTAAATTGAGAGTTTCTTTGGTTGTGGCGCTCAAATCTTCCCCGTCTTCGCTTAGAATAATTTGACTCGTCACTGCTAACTAATTTGAGCATGATAAATACTGCCGCTGCCGTGACGACAACTGCTGCCAAACCCAACATTAAGAACCCCCGCTGACGAGACAAAATGACGATCAAATTGGATACCGATTTCGGGAGCTTAGAATTAGATTTGGACGTTTTGGACGGCTGAGATTTGTTTTTATCGGGCGCTGGAGACGGTTTGGGAGGCTTGGAATCCTGGCGATCGTCCGGGGGAAAGTTTGCCTGAGCAATTTCTTGGGAAACAGCACGCGCAGAGGCATTGAGTACCTGTTGCCCTCCGTCGGCACTTGGACTGAACGCAACGCCCAGACAGGCAATGCAGGTGAACAAACATACAGAGGAGCGGTAATGCGCCATAAGACTCAATCCGGGTTTTGAGAGGCAACGCCGCATGACGAGCTTTAGTTTAACCTTGAGTTAGCTCGATCCTAGCTGCTATGGGCTGAACTAACTCACAAATACCACCAGACTAGCGAAAAACCCTGGTTTGAGAGGGCACTGAGCCAGATCTTATAAGCACAATTGTGTCATTGACGTGCAACTCCTTTAAATAATTAGTTTAAAACGAACAACTACATCGGCGGCCACGACTTTAGCAGCGGCATCCCGAAAGTTGATTGCAGCCAATCTCACCTACGTACAGTGTGCAGTGCAGGCCCCGCAGCGCAGCACTGCGGGGGCGCTAGCAGACGATTGTGGCTCGCCGTCGATTTCTCACTAATAGCGTGGCATGACCAAGAGTTTAACAAGCTTCCGAGCCTGCGGGTTGATCGTTTTTGTCTGAATTTGGGTGCAAGTGGGACAGGGGGATTGAAACTGGAAACGAGAAACCCGGTTTTTTCGTTAATTCTTCGCTGCTAAACCGCATATTTTCAGTACATTCAAGGACGTACTCAGAAACTCATAAACCAGTTTTATTTACCAAAAATGCTGTAAGAAAAAGAGCACTGATTTGACCGATGTTAATTTGAAGGGGGCAATTATCCCGGATAGAAGTGTTTGGGCGATCGCCTAATATAACCGTTAGGAAATATTGTAGTCAGCTAGCAAGCGCCAAAAATCATACTATCTTGTAAAAGTAGGGTCGGATTTAGTTAGGAGCTATAGTGAGAGCGAGTAGACCCTTTTACGTAGGTGTCCTCTGCCAACGTTTTGTTTATTTGTACCCACTTACTTAAGTTAAATCAATCGGTATTTCATCCTGTGCCGCCAAATTTGATATAAGATCGAGCTAAATTTCTAGTGTGAGAGAGTAGAGGCATTTGTGAGCCAACAAGATATTTTAAATTTAGCAAAAGAAGGCGATGCCAGGGCGATCGCATTTCTGATCGGCCAAGCACTCCAAAGCTTCGGCGTCACGGCTAAAGCCAGCCGGGAAAATGACACCCTGCACCTGCTGCTGGAAGCCGAACAATTACCCGCAGAAGAAGCCTGTCTCCGAGTCGCAGTCAAAGGGTTGCAGCGGCTGCAACCAAATAACCTTTACTCAGTGACAGTTTACGGGCGGCGCGGCGGCCAGCAATTGCCCGCTTGGACTCAGACGGTAGAATTAAAAAAACGCTTGACTTCCGCACCCGTGAGTGCCTTAGTTGCCGTGAATGCAGCAGTAGCTGCGAGTGCAGCAGTAGCCGCTAGTGTAGCCGCTTCTCCCATTCCTGTGACTTTGCCCAAGCTAGAAAAAACTCAAAATGTCACAACGGCGCCCCCTCAAACACCAGAAAAATCTCCGCCCCAACCCCCTAAAATCCCAACTCGAAAACCCCCAAACCAAAGGCAGCAAAAGCCATCACCGCAGCCAGAATTAGCCCGCACTAAAACTAAAAAATCTGGGCTGTCAGTCGCTGCTCTGAGTCTAATTCTCGTACCGATATCCGGCTTTGTGCTGGCTTCTCAACTTTACAAATCCTCAACCACCGCTACTAATAACCCTCTAACGTCAAAGCCTGCGGTACAAAAAGTGAGCTCGACACCCACACCTGCACCCGCAGCCAAACCCCTTCCCGCTCCAAAATCGCCCTCCCCGGCTGCCAAAAAACCTGCCATTGTGCCCGCCACTGTCAGCATCAAAGCAGTTGGCGACATGATCCCCGGCACGAATTTTCCCTACAACAAACTGCCTGCAAAAAAAGAGATGTTATTAGAGTCGGTAAAACCGTACCTCAAAGGAGCTGATATTCTGTTTGGCAATTTTGAAAGCACGATGACCGATTATCCTTACAGTTCGAAAGCAGGTGGCGGGCAAATGCTGTTTGCCTTTCGGACGCCTCCGAGTTATGCGAAAATTTTCAAAGATGTTGGTTTTGATATTTTGAATGTTGCCAACAATCACTCTTACGATTTTAACGAGCAGGGATTTAAGGACACGATTAAAAACATCGACAGCAACGGCATGAAGGCTATTGGCAAAAGAGATCAAATTGTTTATCAAAATGTCAAGGGCGTGAAGTTTGCCTTTATCGGTTTCAGCAACTACGGCGAAGTTCACAATTCCTTGCTGGAATTGAAAGCGGGAGCCGAACTTGTCAAAAAAGCAAAGCAAAACGCTGATATTGTAGTGATATCTGTTCATGCTGGAGCTGAAGGAACGGGAGCTCTGAATGTGAGGAATAAAAACGAATTATTTTACGGAGAAAACCGGGGAAATATGGTTTTGTTTTCGCGGACGATGATTGATGCGGGGGCAGATTTGATTTTGGGACATGGCCCGCACGTTACCAGAGCTATGGAGCTTTATAAAGGGAAATTGATTGCTTATTCGCTGGGCAATTTTTTGGGTTATCGCACTTTGTCCACAGCAGGAGCACTCGGTCAATCTCTGATTTTGGATGTGAAAATGACTCCGCAAGGAGATTTTGTTTCTGGTAAGATTATCCCCATCCAACTTGACGGGCGAGGTGTGCCGGCTGTTGATAACAATTTTAGGAGTGTGGGGTTGATTAACCGTTTGACAAAGAGCGATTTTTCCAATAGTGGTTTGACAATTGATGACAAGGGACAACTTTTGAAAAAGAGTAAGTAGTTATTGGGAATTGGGAATTTTAACTGGTTCCCAGGCTCTCTCTGCCTGGGAACCGATATCCAGAGGCTCTGCCTTGAAAAGCGATGGGAAAATTGGAGGCTGAGCCTCCGGATCTGCGTTCCCAGGCTCTGCCTGGGAACAAGTAATCAAACTCTTGTGGCCCGTTACTCACAGCAACGCCCGAAATATGCAATTTAAATGCAGTAGAGCTTACCCGCCCCTATACTGCAATCATCGTTTTCAAAGCTTCTTTCATTTCGTCTGCTGTCGTCGTTGCCGTACCGAATTGACGCACGACAATACTAGCCGCCAAATTCCCCAAAACTGCCGCTTCCCAACCCGATGCACCGACGCACAAAGCTAAAGTCATTGCTGCTACAACTGTATCTCCAGCACCGGTTACGTCGAATACATCAGTCTTGTTAAAAGGGGGAATGTCCCAACTTTGAATGGCAAATTCCCCCTTTTCACAAATGGATGTTGGAGGGGGTGAATTTTTGATTTCTTCGCCGTTGGCCCTTTCAAACAAAGTCATCCCTTCTTCGCCGCGAGTAATCAAGATTTTTTGAGCTTGAGTTAAGTTCAACAAATCGCGTCCTGCTTGCATTAAAGTGTGAGGGTTTTTGATAGCATATCCGACTGCTTGCTCGGCTTCGGGCAAGTTTGGAGTAAACAGCATCGCTCCAGAATATCGCTGCAAATTTGTTTGAGCGTCTACAATTGTTTTGCCGGGAACCACTGCCGATTCGATCGCCAAATTTGTCAAAACTCCGTCGCCGTAGTCGGAACAAACCACTGCATCTACTGTCGGTATTTGCTGCCGGATGTAGTCTGCCAGTTGCAACTGCAAATCTAAATCCGGCAACTCGTCCGATTTGCGATCGACTCGGACAATTTGCTGAGTCACCGACTGCCGCGCGTGCCCGGAAATTCGAGTTTTGGTGACAGTTGGACGCTGCGAATCGATTAAAATCCCACCCGTATCAATTCCCGCCGCCTCAAAAATACCGCACAAAGCCTTTCCCTGGTCGTCTTTTCCCACCAAACCAGCAACTTTTACTTTGCCTCCCAGTTTGGCTAAATTATAGACAGCATTTGCGCCACCTCCTGGTACTTGCTGAGTATTTTCGTAGCGCAAAATCAACACAGGTGCTTCGCGGGAAATTCGCTCTACTTGTCCGGTAAGAAACTCGTCCAAGGTCAAATCTCCGATCGCTAATACCTGCGCTTGATCGAAGCAGTCTAATCTTTTCAATAATTGCTCAGTTGAGGCACGCAGTTGAGGCAAAAAATCGGAATAGTCGTTAGTCATTAACCAAAAAAATGAGACTGAGGAGTTGATAATTGAGTGTGGAACTAGCGGGAATTAAAAATCCTAATATTAATTAATAATTAATTTCCTCCCTTGTTTTATTTTTAACTTTTAATTGATTTTCTCACTGGGATTTTGAGAAACCAGTTGCAGGCTATTGGCGATCGCACTCGCTCAAACAATTGGGCAAAAAAATGCAGATAAAATCGCAGCCCTTGAGACTCAACTGAAAGTTTCACGGTGTGGAAGTTTCCTTCTACATAAGTGCCTTCAAAAAACAGCCGAATTATTTCAATTTCTGCTTGATGATCGTAATCACCTGAGTCATTTGTTTTTTGAGTGCATCAATTTCCGCTTGCATTTTAGCCATTTTCGCAGTCATCGCCTGAATTTCGGCGGCGCCCGCTCCAGAGCTGGGTGCAGCGGCGGCTGCTGGGGCTTCCGGCACTGGTTTCTTTTTGGCCAGTACCATCGCCGATTTGATCGCCTCGGTTAGCTGCTTCTTCTCAAACGGTTTGGCGATGAATGCAAAAAAATGCTTCTCAAAGGGTTTCGGAATTTTTTCCATCACCTCTTCTTCGCGGCCCGACATGATCACCAAAGGTATCTTAGAAAGCTCAGGATGGGCTTGCACTTTTTGATACACTTCCCAACCGCTGACTTTGGGCAGTAGGAAATCTAACATAATTAGATTTGGCCGGGCTTGACGGATCAGTTTGAGTCCCTCTTCGCCGTCTTTTGCTTCTAGAACTTCAAAGTTACCCTGAGGCAACATCTCTCGGACTCGGACGCGGATGACTTTACTGTCATCGATTACCAAGATTTTTTGACCAGCCACGACTGACTCCTTCAGTAATGAATGAGTGATGATTTGCAACCTTCAGTATATCCCTAACAGAATTCTACCCATAATTCTGGGCGAGTTTAGTTTTGTTGCACTTCGGCGCAATTCTGATTTCGGGTGATACTCCTACAAGTTCAGGGGCTTTGATTTCGGATACGATCGAAGGAATTAACTCAATCGCCACTTAATTTTATGTCGCCCCAAACTCCTAAAACTCCTACTGTCAAAGCAGTTGCCGCCCAAATGCGGGGTGAAATCGAGGCGATGCCGGAGTGGTTGCGTAGGCCCGTTGGCAAAGCTAGCGAACTTTCCCAAGTGCAAAAAATTATCAAACAGCGGCAAATTCACACGATTTGTGAGGAGGGGAGATGTCCCAACCGGGGCGAGTGCTACGCGCAAAAAACGGCGACTTTTTTGTTGATGGGGCCGACTTGCACCCGCGCTTGTGCTTTTTGTCAAGTAGATAAAGGTCATTCTCCGATGCCCCTAGACCCGGAGGAACCGCAAAAGGTGGCGGAGGCTGTGCAGTTGTTGGGTTTGCGCTATGCGGTGCTGACTTCGGTGGCGAGGGATGATTTGCCGGATGGGGGTGCGGGTTGGTTTGCCAGGACGATCGCCCAAATCCGCCTTCTTAACCCGGATACTGAAGTTGAGGTACTGACGCCGGATTTTTGGGGGGGAATGGGGAGGAGTTCAGAGGGGGAGAATTCCGGCCTCGACGAGTTGCAGCGACAGCGGATTCGCACGGTGGTGGAGGCTAAACCGGCTTGTTACAACCACAATATTGAGACGGTGCGTCGCTTGCAAGGGCCGGTGCGGAGGGGGGCGAAGTACGATCGCTCGATCGACGTTCTGCGTATTGTTAAGCAATATGACCCAACTATTCCCACCAAATCCGGTTTGATGTTGGGGCACGGGGAAACCGAAGCCGAGATAGTCGAAGCGATGATTGATTTGCGGGATGCCAAGTGCGATCGGCTCACTCTCGGTCAATACATGAGACCATCTCTAGAGCACCTCCCAGTGCGTAAATACTGGACGCCGACCGAATTTGACCGTTTCGGGTCGATCGCCCGCGAGATGGGGTTTGAGCGCGTGCGATCGGGGCCTCTCGTCCGCAGTTCCTACCACGCCGGAGAGAGCGATTGAAACTAATTTGAATTCAACTCGGTATAAACTCCTTGTTACAAAAAATAACTCTAGAGGATTGTGCATAAGTGCGACGCTCTCTGCTATTTGTAAATAGAGTGACATTATGAATTAGGAGCTTTACCTATGCCAGAGATAGCCAAGAACCAATTAAAATCCGACTCCGTGATGAAAACGGGCAAATTCCCTTACACCTTTCGCGCAGGCTGGTTTCTGTTGCTGTTAGCAATCAATTTTGTGGTTGCAGGCTTTTATTTCCATATCATTGAATAGTTCTGCCAGTTAACTTTTAGCAGACCCTGCTTTTCTCGACTTCAACGTCGGAGAGTGGGAGAGAAGGAGAGGGGGAGAGTTTTGAGTTTTGAGTTGGCGAGAATATGACTTCATCCTTCTAACTAATGACTACTGACTTCTTCCCTCTTCCCTTGAACCTCTTCCTTCTGACTAATGACTAATGACTAATGACTTCTCTAGCGATTTCTCGACGCTTCTAGCTTTGACAAGCGCTCTTGAATTTTAATAACATCTTGCTTAGTTTCAATTGCCAAAGTTGCTAAATTGTCAAACATCGGGTCTCCCGAAAGCGTTCTAGGATTTGTGCGACCAGAACCTGAAGGGGAAGGATACTGAGGCCGGTTAACTCTAGAACCTTGGTTCTGCAAGCTGTAGATTTGTCCCCTGAGTTCAGAAATTTGCCTTTCTAATTGAGTAATGCGAAACTCTAATTGAGTTGTGGATTGAGCGGGCGTGACAATTGGCGCAACAGCAATTGCTAAAGCGCAAGCCAGACATAAAAGACAGATTGTTAGGGCGCGATGGCGAATATTTTTCGGCATAGCTTTAATAATTTAAATTATACCTGTTCTACGATAACAAATCTCCGAGATTTTTTGCCTATATCAGAAGTAGGTCTTATGACAACTAGGAACGTAGCTATTTTAATGTTCGATGATGTCGAGGTACTGGACTTTGCAGGCCCTTTTGAAGTGTTTTCGGTGACATCAGAATTAAGTAAGGGCGATTCGCTTCGGGATAGCTTCGCTTCACGACCTTTTGCAGTCTCTACGGTAGCCGAACATCCCGGTGCTGTCAATGCCCGCAACGGTTTGAGTGTAAATCCCGACTGCACCATTTTCGATTGTCCGCCACCGGATATTTTAATTGTACCGGGAGGACAAGGTACGAGAAAATTAATCGATAACTCAGCAGTTATTAACTGGATAAAAGATTGTGCGCGAACAGCAGAATTAGTGCTTTCTGTCTGTACGGGTTCGCTGCTTTTGGCAAAAGCTGGTTTGTTGGAAGGTTTGGCAGCAACTACACACCATCGGGCATTGGAGTTACTGAGAGAATTAGCGCCCCACACAACTATTATCGAAAATCACCGATTTGTAGATAACGGCAAAATCATCACTTCTGGGGGAATTGCTGCGGGAATTGATATGTCTCTGCACGTTGTCGGCAAGCTTCTGGGAACAGCACAAGCTGAACAAACAGCAGATCACATGGAATATAAAATGGGGAATGGGTAATTGGGCATTGGGCAGGGGTGATTGTATAATTTGTGCGTAGTGGCGGGTTTTATCAACCATCTATGCCTAAAACAAACAATCTCGTAAACCCGCCCCTCCTATACACTACCGGATGTGAAATCAAGCATCTTCGCCCCAAACTTTTAGTTGTAAATAGACTAATAGCAAAGCTACAGCCATCAGGAAAGTTGCCGCAGCGGCTGCATAGCCAAAATCAAATTGCGAAAAAGCTTGCTCGTAAATATAATAAACTAGCAAATTAGTAGAGTTCAAAGGGCCGCCGCCGGTGATGACATAAACTTGCTCGAAACTCCGCAGGGTAAAAATAGCAGTAGTGACAGTAGCAAATACTAAAGTCGGCCGCAAACCGGGTAAAGTGATGTACAAAAATTGCTGCCAAGCATTAGCTCCATCCAATTCTGCAGCTTCGTAACGATTTACCGGAATTGCTTGCAATCCTGCTAAAAATACTACCATATTAAAGCCTAATTGTTTCCAAACACTGAGCAGAATTATCACTGGCATTGCCCAAACTGTGCTGCTAAGCCAAGGAATTGGATTTAAGCCGAGCGCACTTAGGGCATTATTAACCGGGCCTTCGGTTTGAAACAACCACCGCCAACCCAAGCCAACTGCAACTAAAGAGGTAATCGAAGGAATAAAATAAGCGGTGCGGAGAGCTCCTCGCCAAGCAAACGACCGATTTAGCAAAACTGCTAAGCCCAATGGAATCACTAAACTGGGAATGACTGTTGCAGTAGTAAAATAGAGCGTATTTTGGAGAATTTGCCAGAAATCCGGGTTTGTGACTAGACGCCAGTAGTTGTTGAAGCCAATCCAACGCACTCCCGACTGGGTAAAGCTGCCACTGGTAAAGCTGAGGTAAAATAAATAGGCGATCGGCCAAATCAAAAAAGTACCCAGAAACAGCAAAGCTGGGGCCAGGAAAGTCCAAGCTGCGATCGCATCATTATCCAACCAGTTAAAACGCCCAAATTTAATCCGAACCATTGGCTTGTAAATTTTAGCTTTTAGTTTTAAATGGTATCACAATATAGGTCAATGTCAAAATGAACCTTCTCGATATATTAGCTAATTTACCCACTATAGAAACTGAAAGGCTCCTGCTCCGAAAAATTACTTTAAACGATGCGAGCGATATGTTTGAGTATGCTTCAAATCCCGAAGTATCACAATACACAATGTGGTCAACTCACACCTCGATCGAAGACACTAAATACTTTCTCAGGTCACTTACAAAAATGTACAAAAGACGAGAGCTGGTAGATTGGGGACTCGTCCATAAAGCCGAGAAAAAGTTTATCGGGACTTGCGGATTTGTGGAATGGAGCATGACGCACAGTCGCGCGGAAATTGGCTACGCACTTTCTAGGAGCTATTGGGGAGAAGGATACATGAGCGAGGCTGTTAATGCAGTGATTGAATTCGGTTTTCGGGAGATGTTGCTGAATCGAATTATGGCTCGATGTGAAGTTAACAATATTGCTTCCGCGCGGGTGATGGAAAAAGTGGGAATGCAAAGGGAAGGGATATTGCGACAGCACCTATTTGTGAAAGACAGATATTGGGATCTAAAACTTTATTCGATTCTCAGGGAAGAGTTTTTTGAGAATATTGTAGAATAGGGTTGAATCAGTAAGTCACAGAATAAAATATACTTAGGACTGAGCCAATATCTCGATGTAGAGTGCGACCAAGCACACCTTACCCTTTACCTCTATAGTAGAATACGATTGAATAGTTTTTATCTTTATGACCAAGAATTTCTTGATTGTACCCGCCACGTGATTTATCCGTGGAATCAATCCAAAATCTAAAATCCTCACGCCCCCGAATTTATCCGTGGGGCCAATCCAAAATCTAAAATCTAAAATCTAAAATCGAATGACCGCTAATCCAGTATCTGTTAATTCCAATGCCTGCCTGATTTCTCCTGAGATTGGCAAAAGTGCGTTAGCGAAGCCCTCGAAGAGGATCGCTCCGGCTCATCCTCCCTTAAAATTAGGAGTTTTAGCATCAGGAAGCGGCAGCAACTTCGAGGTAATTGCCCAAGCCATCCAAAATCAACAACTCAACGCTAAAATCCCAGTATTAATTTACAACAATCCCGAAGCCAAAGCCGCAGCCAGAGCAGAAAAATACGGCATTCCCTCCATTTTGCTCAATCACCGCGACTGCAAAAGCCGCGAAGAATTGGATACAAAAATTGTCAAAACTTTTCAAGAATATGATGTAGAATGGGTAGTGATGGCGGGTTGGATGCGAATTGTTACCGAAGTTTTGTTTGATGCTTTTCCCGATCGCGTTATTAACATTCACCCCAGCTTACTGCCGAGTTTCCCAGGAATTCGCGCCGTCGAGCAAGCACTGGCCGCCAAGGTTAAAATCACCGGATGTACGGTGCATATCGCCCGTTTAGAAGTAGACAGCGGGCCGATTTTAATGCAGGCTGCGGTACCTGTATTGCCTGATGATACCGCAGAAACGCTGCACGCGAGAATTCAGGTGCAAGAGCACAAGATTATGCTCGGTGCGATCGCACTTATTGCTGAAT
Source organism: Microcoleus sp. S13_C5 (assembly GCF_036700845.1). NCBI lineage: Bacteria > Bacillati > Cyanobacteriota > Cyanophyceae > Oscillatoriales > Microcoleaceae > Microcoleus > Microcoleus sp. S13_C5. The sequence continues at coordinate 37,244 of NZ_JAUBPR010000015.1, read as the reverse complement.
CTAATCAAAAAGATTGTGACTAAAAACCTTACCAGTGCCGCATCTATCCCCGAATTGCCCGTCAGCGAATCACCCGACACAGGCGCGCCGCTGATAGACTCCAATCGTCTGAAATTAATTCTCAAAGAAAGGCTCAAAAAGAACATCGGCATCAAGGGAGAATTCTATCTGCCTTGCTTGCCATCAATGCTAGACGACTATCTTAAATTACTGTCAGACTTCTTAAACATTCTCGGACAAAACATCGACGCTGCCCAAGCCGAAAACTTGCGAACATTAATCGCCAACGCCTTAGCAGAAGGATTCAAAAATTCCCCCCACGCTAACCTCATAGTCTCATACTTTCCCGCCAATTCCCAAACCGGTTTAGCCGGCGGCATTACTCTGAATACGAAGATTCAAATCGAATCAATGGCCCAGAAATATCATAGCTGGCCGGATATTCGCCCCGAACCTTTATTCGGCAGCCATCCCGATGCCAAAGTCATCGCCATTGCCGCCGAATTAGGCGAACCGGGAAAAGCACCTATTTTAGATGTCGGTGCGGGCCCAGGGCGCAATAGTTTGCCCTTAGCAAGGTTAGGCCATTCCGTGGATGCGATCGAACTAACACCGATATTTGCCGAGAAACTATCAGCAGCAGCAACCGCCGAAAACTTGCCGATAAATGTCACCCAAGGCGACGTTTTAGACCCATTATTGAGGATGAAAACTTATCGGTACAAATTAGCCCTTGCTACTGAAGTTCTCTCCCACTTCCGCTATCCCGAACAAGTCCGCCTTTTCCTCGGCAAAATGTCCGATGCTGTCTTAAGTGGCGGGTTTATCTTATTCAGCACTTTCTTAGCTGTAGATGGCTACGAACCGGATGAGATGGCAAAACAAATGTCTGAATTATGTTGGTCTTATCTGATTACCAGAGAAGAATTGCAAGCAGCAATAGAGGGTTTGCCGTTAGAAATTATTTCGGATGAATCTGTGATTGAATACGAACAAAAACATTTGCCTGAGTCGGCGTGGCCGCCGACACCTTGGTTTGTCAGTTGGGCTAGCGGGCGCGATTTATTTTCGGTGCAACAAACACCGCCGTTAGAGTTGCGGTGGATACTTGTTAAACGCTTGTAGCTAAAGTATAAGGGTGCGTCAGGACGTAGCTTCTCAATCATCGATTAAATAACGCACTCTGACGCACCCTACGACAATTTTTAGGGTTAAAAATCTAATTCTAAACCTCGGATGCCCGCAATTGTCCGCAGGCTGCATCTGCTTCTAAGCCGCGAGAATACCTCACGCTAACTGCAATTTTCTTTTCCTTCAAAACCGACACAAAACTGTTAATTCGATTGGGAGTCGGTCGCTGATATTCAGCTTCCTGAATCGGATTGTAAGGAATCAAATTGACGTGACACTGAAAACCGCGCAAGTGAGTTGCTAACTCGGCTGCGTGTTCTGGCAAGTCATTCACACCTGCTAAAAGTACGTATTCAAAACTTAATCTGCGTCCAGTCGATCGCACATATTCCCGACATTCTGCGATTAACTCACCCAAAGGATAAGGGCGGGCGCTAGGAATTAACTCTTCCCGCAATCTTTGATTAGAAGCGTGGAGGCTGACGGCTAGGGTAACTTGCAGTTGATGTTCAGCTAGTTGGCTGATGCGATTGCGAATTCCTACTGTAGAAATGGTGATATTTCGCTGTCCAATTCCTACGTCTTGATTCAAACACTTGACAGCAGCTACAACATTATCGAAATTCAGCAGGGGTTCGCCCATTCCCATAAATACGATGTGGCTGACTCGGCGGCCGAAATCTTGCTGTACTGTCAAGACTTGATCGACGATTTCGTGTTTTTCTAAATTGCGCTTGAAACCGCCTTTTCCGGTAGCGCAAAAGTCGCATCCCATCGCGCAGCCAACTTGGGCTGAGACGCACACAGTCAGCCGTTTATCGGTGGGAATGCCGACTGTTTCAATGATTTGACCGTCTGCCAATTTTAAGAGATACTTTACGGTGGCGTCTGGTGCGACCGATCGATAGTGAATAGTCGATCGCCCGATCGGAATTTTAGCAACAGTCTCGCGCCACTGTTTCGAGAATACAGAAATGTCAGAGAGCGATCGGGCACCTTTCTCATAAATCCACTGGTACAATTGCTTTCCGCGATAAGCCGGTTGTCCCTGCTGCTGCACCCACTCCGTTAACTCAGCTAAACTCGCCCCCAACAAGGGCGGAATTTTACCCGACTCAACAGCCAAAGCAGCAGTCTTGCGAGACTGATTCGCACCCTTGGAATTACCAGAAGAGTACACCTGAGAAACGGAAGTAGGAGACATAGGTCATCACAAAATTTAACTAACAAGCGGGAAGTCCCGCACTCTAATAGTAGTCCGTTGAGTGCCGGGATGAAAGCGTACAGAACAAGTGGGCATCGAACCCACTTGTTCTGTAGCGATCTTTGCAGATCGGCAAAACCTTTGATATAATATTTACTATTAATAGCAATTAGCAGTAACTAAATGCTACGCAAAGTTGTCAAAGTTCGTTTATACCCTACCGATCGGCAGTCCCAGCATCTGGCACAGAGTTTTGGTTGCGCTCGTTGGTGGTGGAATTACGCGCTTAATAAGTCCATTGAAGTCTATCAAGAGACTGGCAAAGGGCTTGGACAATCTGCATTAAATGCTTTACTGCCAGCGCTAAAAAAGGAATATGAATGGTTAAGTGACTGCTACAGTCAAGTGCTACAGGCGGCTACGCTTAATCTCACGACTGCCTATAAAAACTTTTTTGACAAAAGAGCTCAGTTTCCTAAGTTCAAGTCAAAAAAGCATAAGCAGTCGATTCAATACCCCCAAAATGTTCAAGTCGTTTCTGACTCTGAACTCAAGTTCCCTAAACTTGGAGTAGTCAAAGCAAAATTACATAGACCGATTGACGGAAAAATCAAAACTGTCACAGTTAGCCAAAACCCTTCGGGTAAATACTTTGCTGCAATTTTATTTGAGATTGAAGGTGAAAATCGAGAAGTTTCTACCTCTGGGAAAATCGTTGGGATTGACTTAGGATTAAAACACTTTGCGATCGTTGCCGACGGCACTAAGATTTCTAAGTTTGAGAATCCTCAACATTTTGTAAAATATCAACAAAATCTCAAGCGTAAGCAGCAAAAGTTAGCGCGTAAAAAGGATGGTAGTAATTCTCGCAAAAAAGCTAAAAAATCAGTTGCTAAGGTACACGAACGGGTAGCCAATTGTCGGCAGGATTTTCTGCATAAACTCAGTGCAAAGCTGGTCAACAAAAACCAAGTTGTCATAGTAGAAAATCTTCATGTTAAAGGCATGGTTCGTAATCATTGCTTAGCTAAAGCTATTTCTGATGCTGCTGGCTGGGGAATGTTTGTCAATTTCCTGAGCTACAAATTAGACCGCAAAGGCGGTAGGTTAGTAGAAATTGATCGATGGTTTCCTAGCTCGAAAACCTGTTCAGTTTGTTTGCATCAAGTCTCGGAAATGTCTCTAGAGGTGCGCGAGTGGACTTGCTCTCACTGTGGCACTCATCACGACAGAGATGGCAATGCTGCAACAAATATCAGGAATGAAGGTATCAGAATGCTAAAGACGGATGGAACAGCCGTTTCTGCTGTTGGAGGGAAGGTAAGTCCAAAGGTGGGGCGTAAGTCCAATCTGAGGCACTCCCCTACGAAGACAGAAGCCCACGCTGTATGCGATAGCATCAGCGCTGGGTAGTTCACAACTTCTCGACCAAAGCTGCTGTCAATCCTCAAGAAGGCAGAAGGTAAAAGAAATCTCCACAAAAAAGTTAATTTTTGGCTAAATTCCACAAAAATTGCATTTAAATGACGGCAGCCACCTAAAATAAACTCTGTAGTTTGTTCAAGGGTATGCAATCTGACTGCTTTCCACCAAAATTAATGCAACTTTTATGGTGCTAAATATTCTTGCGCTGCCTTTAGGCTTTCAATTTACATCGCCGGGCCCGATTATCTTTCAACTCGGCCCCGTCACCATCCGCTGGTACGGGCTGTTGATAGCTTCTGCCGTCTTGATTGGGGTCAGTCTGTCCCAATACTTGGCCCAAAAACGCCGCGTCAACCCGGAATTGCTGGGCGATTTGGCAATTTGGCTGGTTCTGGGCGCTATTCCCTGTGCTCGAATTTATTACGTGGCTTTCGAGTGGCAGCAATACGCCCAGAGACCTGAAGATATTATTGCGATTTGGAAAGGCGGAATTGCCATTCACGGGGCGATTTTGGGTGGCACGATCGCAGCTTTAATTTTTGCGAAAATTCAGCGAGTTTCTTTTTGGCAATTGGCAGATTTAATCGCGCCTTCGGCAATTCTCGGTCAGGCGATCGGACGCTGGGGAAATTTCTTTAACTCGGAAGCTTTTGGCCGTCCTACGGATTTGCCTTGGAAACTTTATATTCCCCCAAACAGCCGCCCGCCCGCCTACGCTAATTTTGAATACTTCCACCCCACATTTCTCTACGAATCCCTGTGGAATCTGACAGTATTTGGGTTGCTTCTGACTTTATTTTTCCGCGATTTGCAGGGCAAAATTCGCTTGAAAACTGGTGCTTTATTTTTGGTTTATATCGCAGCTTACAGTTCCGGCCGAGTCTGGATTGAAGGGTTGCGGACTGATAGTTTGATGTTCGGGCCGCTGCGGACGGCACAGATGGTAAGCTTGACTGGGATTGTTTTAGGGTTGGGCGGGTTAGCTTGGCTTTATTTGCTCGATCGACCTTTACCCGATGTTGTCTCCCCCAATAGCGATCGGGCAAAGATCACTCCGAAATTGCCAGAGGATCAATAAAAAACCCCAGAGAGGTTAGTCTCTAGGGTTCAAAACCAGGGTGCATCTACCATCCCTTACTTCCAACCAAAATAGGTACATCCGGAAGAGTCCGTAAATTTAGCAAATTTTTTAGCAGCAATGAGTTTGACAGAGATTGAAGCCCTAATTCCAGGGGTATACATTGTAGGTGCAGGCCCGGGAGACCCGGATTTGTTGACTGTTAAGGCTCAAAAATTACTGGCTGCAGCCGATGTCATATTATTTGCTGACTCGCTAGTCCCAGAGCAAATTTTGCAGGGGGTGCGCGCGGATGCTGAAGTGATCCAAACTGCGGATAAGACCCTCGAAGAGATTGTACCTTTGATGGTGGAACGAGTGCGCGAGGGGAAAAGCGTCGTCCGCCTTCATTCCGGCGATCCCTGTCTCTACGGGGCTGTCGGCGAACAAATGCAAGCTTTGGCCTCCGAGGGCATTGCTTTTGAGGTAATCCCGGGAATTAGCGCTTTCCAACTTGCGGCGGCTAAACTTAAAATTGAGTTGACAGTTCCCGGAGTTGTGCAGACAATTATTTTGACGCGAATTAGCGGCAGAACCGAAGTACCCGAACGCGAAGAATTGGCGAGTTTAGCGGCTCATCAAGCGAGTTTGTGCCTGTATTTGAGCGCCCGCCATGTCGAACAGGCTCAAGCTAAATTGATGGAACATTACCCCTCGGATTTACCTGTAGCGATTTGTTATCGGTTGGGCTGGCCCGATGAAAAAATTGTGCTAGTTCCCCTTGACAAAATGGCCGTTGCTACGCGCGAAAATAATTTGATCAGAACGACAATGTATGTGATTAGTCCGGCGTTGGGAAAATCAGCAGAAGGGCGATCGCGCTTGTACCATCCAGAGCACGATCGGCTTTTCCGACCATCGAAGGAAGTTCGGCAACGGATTTTGTAACGGATGTAACGGATGTCAGGAAGAAGAAAGTTCGGCAACGGATTCTGTAACGGATGTAACGGATGTCAGGAAAAAGAAAGAAGGAGCAATTATGAAATAACCAATTACCAATTCCCAATTCTCAATTACCCAATCTAAAATCTAAAATCTAAAATCTAAAATCGCCATGACTGATTTAACTCGCAGACAATTTATCACTGTCACCGCATTAAGCGCCGGATTTGCGTTAGCAGTTCATCCTATTGCGGCTGCCGTTATCAATACCGATGCTGCTGGTTTAGTGGCAGGTGAGGTAAAAATTCCCGTCAAAGACGGCTCAATTCCAGCCTACCGAGCAATGCCAGCCAGCGGCAGCAATTTTCCAGTAATTCTAGTAATTCAAGAAATCTTCGGAGTTCACGCACACATTCAAGATATTTGCCGCCGTTTTGCAAAATTAGGTTATTTGGCGATCGCCCCAGAAATGTTTGCCCGTCAAGGTGATGTTTCTAAAATAACCGACATCCAAGAAATTATTAGTAAAGTTGTCTCGAAAGTTCCTGACGCTCAAGTTATGTCGGATTTAGATGCTACCGTAGAGTGGGCACAAAAGTCAGGAAAAGGCAATACTAATAAGTTGGGAATTACAGGATTTTGCTGGGGTGGCAGAATTGTTTGGCTGTACTCTTCCCACAACCCCAAAGTTAAAGCTGGCGCGGCTTGGTACGGGCGTTTGGTTGGCGATTCTACGGCTTTAACTCCCAAACACCCGATCGACCTTGCAGCAACTTTGAAAGTGCCTGTATTGGGGCTTTACGGCGCCAAAGACGAGTCAATTCCCAACGATACAGTCGAGAAAATGCGGGAAGTTCTCAAAACTGGTAGCAGCGGTTCCGAAATTGTACTTTATCCAGATACACCACACGGTTTTAACGCTGATTATCGTCCCAGTTACCGGGAAAAAGAAGCTGAGGATGCTTGGAAACGGTTGCAAGATTGGTTTAAAAAGCACGGAGTTGCACAATAGTTTTGAGTTATTAATTCTGACTTAAAACTGGTGTCAAGTTTGGGATCGAAAAAGGCAATATTAGCGAATAGCCCTTAAGACAGGTGGGTTTGCGATCCCGATATTGGTAAACTGAGCGGTGTAGAATTATCGATCGAACAGGTAAGCCCGTGCTAGACGAACAAGCTAAAAAGACCATCTTGCGGAAAATCCCTCACGGATTGTACATCTGCGGTGTCAAAGACGGGGAGGAAGTCAACGGTTTCACCGCTAGCTGGGTGATGCAATCTTCCTTTACCCCTCCCTTAGTTGTCAACTGCGTCAAGCAAGACTCCAAATCCCACGGCATGATCAAAGCCAGCGGTGTCTTTGCTTTGAGTTTCCTAGAAGCAGGGCAAAAAGAGCTAGCCCAGAAATTCTTTAAACAGCAGCGCCGCGTTGGCAATAAATTTGAGGATGTAGAATTTTATCCCGGCGCGGAAACTGGTTGTCCGATTATCTCGGATTCTCTGGGTTACATTGAGTGCAAAGTTGTTGGTGCTGTGGAACACGGGGATCACACGGTTTATGTGGGAGAAGTTTTGGCTGCAGGCGTCCACCGAGAAGGCAATCCGTTGCTGCTAGAAAGCACCGGTTGGAATTACGGCGGCTAAAGACTTGGCAGTTGGCAACTGGCAGTTGTCAGTTGTCAGTTGTCAGTTGTTAAGGGAGGCGAGTTAAAATTAATAAAAAATCGGCGACAATCTTGTCGGTGTTTTCATCAGTCAAAATTGGTACGTGTACGAAAATACATTTGCTGCTAAGTTGAGAATCTCCAAGGTGTTTTAAAACCGCATAATATAGGGCTTCGCATACAAATTTTCCGGCTTCGTGACTGATTTCTGTTGCAGCTAAATCAGCGACTAGCGGTTCGAGATTAACGGCTGTTTTCAGTATGTCGCGAGCGCAGCAAGCGCAAGATTCTACGGTTAATTTTTGCCGGCTTTCGGCCATGCCACAGCAGATAATAGTGTCGGGTTGGAGTTGGTTGATTTGGGCGATCGCTAAATTAGGTGCTAGCTGAAAATCTACTGGCAGTTTCCTCAAAAAAATCAGGGAATCAGGCAAAGATTTTCTCTGAGAAATCTTGGCTAATAAGTCGTCCGAAGAGTTGGATTTCTGATGGGGAAGCCAAGTATCAAATGAGGTTAGCAGGATTTTCGCCGTCATATTTGTGCAATAATACTGATATTGATAATATAAGGCAAGTAAGTCAATGTCTGTCATTGCAGTAGTAGACTATGACATGGGCAATCTGCACTCGGTCTGTAAAGGCTTGGAAAATGTGGGTGCAGTGCCAAAAATTACAGATTCTCCTGCTATAATCGAGCAGGCTGATGCGGTGGTTTTGCCGGGAGTGGGTTCGTTTGACCCGGCAATGCAGAATTTACGATCGCGCAATTTGATAGAACCGATAAAAAGTGCGATCGCCTCGGGAAAACCTTTTTTAGGCATTTGTTTGGGTTTGCAAATTCTGTTTGAAAGTTCCGAAGAAGGTGTAGAACCGGGATTGGGCGTTATTGCGGGAAAAGTGCGCCGATTTCGCTCGGAACCGGGTTTGACAATTCCGCACATGGGATGGAATCAATTGCAATTTACTCAGGCGAATTTGTCGTTGTGGGAAAATTTACCGTCTGATCCTTGGGTTTATTTCGTGCATTCTTATTATGTCGATCCTGTTGATTTGGAAGTGCGATCGGCAATTGTGACTCACGGTAGTCAAAACGTGACGGCGGCTATAGCTAAAGACAATCTGATGGCTGTGCAATTTCACCCGGAAAAGTCTTCGAGTACGGGATTGCAAATGCTGTCAAATTTTGTCAGTCTGGTGAGGGAAAAAGTACCTGCTTAGGTGGCATGAGTCTTGAAAAACCCGGTAGATTGCTGAAACCGGGTTTGACATTTGTAAAAGTCTTCTTCCTTCTTCCTTCTTCTTTCTTCCTCACATCCGTTACATCCGTTACATCCGTTACAAAATCCGTTGCCGAACTTCCTTCTTCCTAAATGAGTTTAAGAATCTGTGGCAATCGCCAAATCAAAACCCTGCCGGGACTCGCAACTCGCCCTACACCTTCGCGAGTCAGAGAAGCTTTATTTAATATTTGGCAAGGGACGATCGCAGATTGCAGATGGCTTGACATTTGTACCGGCAGCGGTTCGATGGGTGCAGAAGCTTTGTGTAGGCAAGCCGCGAGTGTCACTGGCATCGAACAGTCGGCGAAAGCTTGTGCGATTATCCGCGAAAACTGGGAGCAAGTAGCAGACTCATCCCAAACATTCCAAATACTGCGAGGAAACGCGACGGCGAAATTGGTGACACTAGCGGGGCAGCAGTTCGATCGCATTTACTTCGATCCGCCCTACGCCAGCGACTTGTACGAACCTGTGTTAAACGCGATCGCCAGCCAAGAAATGCTAGCACCAAACGGCGAAATGGCCGTCGAACACAGCCCGGAGCGATCGACACAACCAATTTCCGGCCTAGAAATTTGCCGCCATAAAATATACGGCAATACAGCATTAACCTTCTATACCCGCAGTTGCTGACAGGCTCAAACAGCAGCAGCGTAACTCCTGGAGGCAGAAAGAAACCGGGTTTCCTGGCGTTGCCGCGCCCGGGACTAAAAGTTTTTCCCCTGGGTACAATACAAATTTTTCCGATGAAGTTAAGCTTTGTGCGTAGGTTGTCAGAGCAAGTTGCCTTAGCAATCGACGAAATAAATGGAGTTTAGGCTGAAAATAAAGCTTTCAGTTGTAACATGAACCCAAAGTGTGAGTGTGAATATTCCTAAAGGAGTGAATATGGTTCAGACACCTTCGCGCCCTCGTGGCAGCGACTTTCAAGCTGCTAACTCGGTACAGCCAGTCAAACGCGATACGATGCTGGTGGGAGATAGCCTCCCCCTCCCCAATACCAAACTCTTCGGCACAGACGGCATTCGCGGGAAAGTTGGAGAATTGCTGAATGCACCCTTAGCCCTGCAAGTGGGCTTCTGGGCTGGACAAGTTCTACGGCAACATTCCTCCAACCTGGGGCCTGTGATTTTGGGGCAAGACAGCAGGAATTCCAGCGATATGCTGGCAATGGCACTGTCAGCGGGTTTGACGGCCGCCGGTTTGGAAGTGTGGAATTTGGGATTGTGTCCCACTCCCTGCGTTGCTTATCTGGCAAGCATTTCGGAGTCGGTCGGCGGAGTGATGATTTCGGCTTCTCACAATCCCCCAGAAGACAACGGCATTAAATTTTTCGACTCAAACGGCTCCAAGCTGTCACAGCAGTTGCAGGAACAAATCGAAGCGGGAATCCGGGGGGCAAAGGTTCCGGTTGCTAGCTTGGCTTGGGGACACCACTACCATCGGTCTGAGTTGGTGAAAGATTATGCCACTTCGCTCTGTGATTCGCTGCAACAGATGAATTTGGAGGGAATGCGGATAGTTTTGGATTTGGCTTGGGGGGCGGCTGCGGGTTTGGGGCCGGCGGTGTTCGCGCAAATGGGGGCGGATGTGATCTGTTTGCACGACTCTCCTGATGGATCTCGCATTAATGTTAACTGCGGTTCTACTCATCTCGAAAGTTTGCAAGCGGCGGTTTTGGAACACAATGCTGATTTGGGATTTGCTTTTGACGGCGATGCCGATCGAGTTTTGGGTGTTGACAACAAAGGTCGAGCGATTGACGGCGATTACATTCTTTATCTGTGGGGTCGGCAGTTGCGCGACTCCGAACAGTTACCGTCCAATTTAATTATTTCTACTGTAATGGCTAACCTCGGCTTCGAGCGAGCTTGGGAAGAATTGGGGGGCAAACTAACTAGAACGAACGTCGGAGATCAGTACGTTCACGCTGAAATGCAGCGCACTGGTGCAATGTTGGGCGGCGAACAGTCGGGACACGTTCTTTGTCCGCATTATGGTGTCAGTGGCGACGGTTTGCTGACAGCTTTGCATTTGGCTTCGCTGGTGCGCCAGTCCGGGCAATCTTTGGCACAATTGGTAAGTGGCAGTTTCCAAACTTATCCGCAGTTGTTGCGAAATATTCGGGTGGACGATCGCGAAAAACGCCTGAAATGGCAGGAGTGCGAGGCAATGCAAAGTGCGATCGAACGTGCTACAACAGCAATGGGCGAACAGGGACGGGTTTTGGTTCGCGCTTCTGGCACTGAACCGCTAATTCGAGTTATGGTGGAAGCTGCCAGCGCCGAATTGGCTAATTTCTGGACTGAAAATTTAGTTTTAGCCGTTCAGCAACACATAGCTATCTGATGGAAATGGGGAATTAATCTGAAGGAAGAAGGAAAAAGGGAGAAGGAAGAAGGAAGAAGGAAGAAGGAAGAAGGAAGAAGCCTCTAGATAAATATAGGGGCTATTGAAACCAATTTTTCATTCTTTATTCCCTGCTGCTTATTCCCTCTGTCCTAAATAACTAAATCCTTCTTTCTTCATTTCCCCATTTCTGATTGTATGAATACCAAATCAATTCAAAATGGGCGGCTGCATCGAATTTCGTTAATTTTTTTAATTGTCGTCATATTAATAACGGGGATATGGTTTCGCTTTACTAATCTGGATCGCAAAGTCTACTCGTTCGACGAATCTATCACCTCGCTGCGAATTTCTGGCTACACCTGGACGGAAATGGTGCAGCAAGATTTTCAAGGCAAAACAATTAGCGTCGCAGATTTGCAGCAGAAATACCAGCAGATAAATCCCGAAAAAACTTGGTGGAATACTGTTAAAGGTTTAGCTACAGAAGAACCCCAACTATCGCCACTGTATTTTATTTTAGCCCGGTTTTGGGTGCAGTTGTTCGGCCCGCAAGTGGCGACGGTCAGAAGTCTTTCAGCTTTGATTAGTTTGTTAGTTTTTCCCAGCATTTATTGGCTGTGCTGGGAATTATTTCGCTCTGCGTCTGTGGGATGGGTGGCTATTACAATCGTTGCTGTTTCACCCTTTCACGTCTTGTACGCGCAAGAGGCAAGACCTTACATGATGTTTGCAGTCCTTGTCTTGCTGTCGAATGCAATTCTGCTGCGGGCGTTAGCGTTAGCGAAGCGATCCGAAGGAAAGCCCGCCCCTACGGGGGCTACGCCAACCAAGAGGATCGCCATACAAAATTCTCCCACCACATCTAAATTGAGCAAGGCTGTTTGGTTTATTTATGCGATCGCCCTGACTTTTGGACTCTATTCTAGTTTATTATTTTTTTTAGTAGTATTCGCCCACGGCATCTATGTAATTATCACAGAAAATTGGCGTTTTGGCAAGACATTAATTGCTTATTTACTAGCTGCATCGGCTGCAATAATTATTTTTGCACCTTGGATTTGGGTATTATTTTATAACGCGCAAAGAATCGAGGCTACAGTAGGCTTACCCCGCATTTACCTGTCTTTCATATCTTCACTTAAACCTTTAATTAGAATCACCTGCCGAATATTTATCGACACGCATTGGGCGGGCGGAATTATCAAATTGGGTGCGAGCAATATGGCTACAGATTTAATCAGACTGATTGTAAGGGTCGTATTGCTGTTAGCTATCGCACATTCACTATACTCACTCTGCCGCTCAACTCCCAAACGAGTTTGGCTGTTTGTATTGACAGCGATCGGAATTACAGCGATAGTATTGATAGCAGTGCGAGGCGTTGCCGATCGCTATATGGTTCCCTATATTTTAGGAATCCAGCTAGCTGTTGCCTATCTATTGACTGCTAAAATTGTATCCGCCACCAATCCCCGACAACAAAAGCTGTGGCAGCTCGGTTTAATAGCGCTAATATCGAGTGGAATAGTTTCTTGTGCCGTCAGCTCACAGTCACAACTTTGGTGGAACAAGTATCCTTCTAGCACTAAATATAATCCACAAGTAGCCGCGATTGTCAATCAAGCGAAAAAACCTTTAGTAATCACTCACGGAGGCAACAACATCACAGGAAAAATACTGTCTGTCAGCTATCTGCTAAAGCCGCAAGTACAGCTTTTGCTGGCAGTTAAACCCGCCCAAGTCAAAATTCCTGATGGTTTTAGCGATGTATTTCTCTACCGACCTACAGAAGCATTGCAATTTGAACTCGAAAAAGTGCAAAAATATAAAATCACACCAATTTACAAACCGGGCGATGTCTGGCTTTGGCGTGTAGAGAAATAATGAAAGTGGCAACTGCAAATGATGATTTCTGTTGTGATACCCACGTACAACCGCGAGCAACCTCTGCGAGAGACATTGGCTGATGTGATTCGGCAAAATTACCAGAATTTTGAAGTGCTGGTAATTGATCAAACTCGCACCCACGAATCAGAAACTCAAGTTTATTTAGAGGAATTGGCAAAGGCTGGCAAAATTCGGTGGTTTAGAGTAGATTGGGCGAGTTTGCCGGCTGCTCGAAATTATGCAGTGCGGCGCGCAGTTGGAGATATTATTTTATTTATTGATGATGATGTACAATTGCCAGATGGTTTTTTGGCGGCTCACGCTGACAACTATTTAGAAAAACCCGATGTGGGAGGTGTGGCGGGCAGGGTTTTTGACAGAATGAAACTGGATAATTCAGGAGGCGATTTGGCGATCGAATATTTGCCCTTAGAAGCGATGGATGCGGGCATTGCCTGGTATTTTATCGATTTGGTACATACAGTAAAACCGCAGCAGGTGCTCTCGGCTAGAGGCTGTAATATGTCATTTCGCCGGCAGGTTTTTGCCGAATGGGGGCTGAGGTTTGATGAGCGGTTTGCAGGGAGTGCGGTGCGGGAGGAGTCGGATTTTTGTTTGAGATTGCGATCGACTGGCATGAAAATTTGGTACGATCCCAATGCGTGTTTAGTTCACTTGGGGGAAGAGAGCGGGGGCTGTCACGATGTCAGCACGCGATCGATCGAGTATCAAGTCACATTTTATCACAACCATTTCCTCATGGGATTGAAAAATTTAACAGCCTTTCAATGCCTGCGATTTTTTGCCAAACTCTTTGACTGCCACGTTTTGGGAAATCCGCCTTGTTATAAAAGCGCCTCGCCCATTAAAATCCTAACTAGATTTGCTTTTTATATCCTGGGTTTTATCAGTGCTATAAACACACTAATTCAATCTCTGTGGAATGATGGACAAAGTTATAGCCATCAAGACAAGATTAACGCTCAATAATTACCTATTCCCCATTCGCCCTTCCCAATAAATGAGAATTCTCGTGGCTAGTCACACCTATATTGTGGACATTAATCGGGAAAAATTCAAGATATTAGCCAACCTAGAACCCGATATTGAAGTAACAGTTGTAGTGCCGCAGCGTTGGAAGCCCGGAGGCGTACAAAATAAAATTATAGAAACGCAATTTTATCAAAAAGACTCATTTACAGTAGTTCCCGTCTCCAACTTTAGTCAAAACAATCAAGGATTGCTAACATTTGGCACACATTTAATTGAACTTTTGCAAAAAATTAAACCCCAAATAATTCAAGTTGAACAAGGTTCAAAATCTCTCGCTTGCGCTCAGTTAATTTTACTAAATAAACTGCTAAAACTGCAAGCAAAAAATATATTATTTACTTGGTGGAATCTGCCTTATCAATTGAATTGGCCAGTTTCAGTCTTAGAAAATTACAATCTTCAGCACACCGACGGAATTATTGCAGGCAACCTAGATGGAGCTAAAATTTTGCGGCAGCGGGGCTATCAACGTGCGGTAAAAGTAATGCCACAACTCGGAGTAGATGAAACTTTGTTTCGCCGCACGGGTAAAGACGCTGATTTATCCCGCAGGTTCGGCATTGAACCGACCGATTTTGTGGTAGGATTTGTAGGGCGATTTGTCGAAGAAAAAGGATTATTGACTTTAGCTGAAGCCTTGGGAGGGTTGAAAAAAAGCTCTTGGAAGTGGCTGTTAGTAGGACAAGGAAAATTGCGGACGTACCTGGCCGAAAAATGTATTGAATGGGGAATCAGCGACCGAATAATCTGGGTAGAAAGCGTTTCCCACGAAGAAATTCCCCCCTACATTAACTTAATGAACTGTTTGGTATTGCCCTCGCAAACCAGCTATAAATTCAAAACTTTGACTACTGTGGGCTGGAAAGAACAATTCGGTCACGTTTTAATTGAAGCGATGGCTTGTAAAATTCCGGTTATTGGTTCCGACTGCGGGGAAATTCCCCACGTCATCGGCGATGCGGGGTTAGTATTCCCCGAGGGAAATGCAGGGGTTTTGCGAGAGTGTTTGCAGAAATTGATGGAGCGGCAGGAGTTGGCGGCCGATTTGGGCGATCGGGGTTATCAGAGAGCGATGAGCAATTATACCAATCAAGCTTTAGCTGAGCAGTTGTTGGAATTTTACAAAGAATTGTTGTAACTTTTAGCAGTATAATACAAGTGTTAAATAAAAGCTGTAGTAAATGTCTATTCCTTCCGACATACGCTCTTTGGTTGACGAACTCTACCAGGTACTACACGAAACCGAACGCCAAGCAACGCAGGGACTTTTTGCACTTAGAACAGCAATGTCTCTTTTTCCAGAAAATGAAATACTGATGCAATACTTTTCTTCTATCAGTAATTTTCAATTCTGCGTATCAGGTGTTCGCTTACAAGCAGAGCACATTGTGGGCAATGTATTGATGGCTGGTGTGCCCGATGAAGATGTTCAAAAAGCAGGAGATTATTTAGCAGCATTGCTACGTATGGCTCCTGAAGCGAGAATTATGATAGACAAAGTAATTGAGAGATTAGAAGCATTACCATGAAACAATTACCAGATGAAAGCCAACTCCTGGAAATTCTTGAAATTGTGAAAGCTGCGGAAGCCAAAGCCAGTGAAATGTATGAATTTTCCAAGACAATGGCTCACAATACCCAAATTACAGCCACAAAGAGAGAGGAAGCGGAGCAGCTAGACGGGCTGCCTTTTCCAGATAATTAAATTTGTCATGGGAGATGTTGATATTTTGATTGAAAGAACTATCCCCCATGCGAATTCTCCAAATTATCCCCTCAATTTCCTTGGTCTACGGCGGGCCGAGTCAAATGGTACTCGGACTTTCTGGCGCCCTCGCGGCCAAAAACATTGATGTGACGATTATCACCACAGATTCTAACGGAGATCTCGGTCAACTTCCCTTAGATGTTCCTCTAAATCAACCAATACAACAAAACGGCTATCAGATTATTTATTTCCGCTGTTATCCCTGGCGCAGATATAAGTTTTCACTCTCGTTATTGCAGTGGTTAAATGAAAATACGCAACAATTTGACCTGGCTCACATTCACGCTCTTTTCTCGCCAGTAACTACCCTCGCCGCTACAATTGCTAGATATCACAAGTTGCCATATATTATGCGTCCCTGCGGTATGCTTGACCCCGCCGACTTGCAGAAAAAAAAGCGCTTGAAACAGATTTATGCCATGCTTTTAGAACGCCCTAATTTAGCAGGGGCAGCCGCAATTCATTTCACAAGTAAACAAGAAGCTAAAATCTCAGAAAGATTTGGTTTGAACTGCACAGCCAAGATGCCTGTGTCACGGGATTTGGTGATTCCATTGGGGGTGACAGCAGGTTTGTTTCCTAAGAGGTTGCGAGAATCTCAAGTGCCAATCATCTTATTTATGTCGCGAATTGAACCTAAAAAAGGGCTTGATTTGCTAATTCCAGCATTAAAAAGTATTTTGGCATCGGGCATAGAGTTTCACTTTATTTTAGCGGGTTCAAATCCCCAAGATGCTGATTATGAAACACAAATTAAAGTAAAAATTCAGAATTCAAGCTTAGCAAAATACACAACCATAACTGGCTTTGTGAGCGGTGACTTAAAAGTTGAATTATTGACAAAAGCCGACTTATTTGTATTGCCTTCTTATTACGAAAACTTTGGCATTGCTGTAGCAGAAGCAATGGCCGCCGGTGTACCTGTCGCCATTTCCGATCGCATACATATTGCTGAAGACATACAGCAAGCAGAAGCTGGTTGGGTGGGGCCTTTGGAAGTAGGGGCGATCGCCAATTCAATCAAATCAGCACTTCTCAATCCCGAAGAGCGCCAACGGCGGGGATTGAACGGCCAAGAGTATGCCAAAAAGCATTATAACTGGGAGGCGATCGCCCAGCAAACCATCGATGCTTACCAGCAGATTTTGTCATCTATAGCAGAAATTTGATGGAAGTCGGAAGAAGGAAGAAGAAAGGAGCAATAAAATCAATCGTTTCAGCCGCCATTAAGAACGTCCTAACCGTCTTGGCGGTTGCTATATTGACTAATGCGACTGGGGTTTATCTTTTACTTCTTCTCCTGCTGCGAGTTCTTGTACTGCTGCTATCAGAATTTGCAGGCGAGATTTTTTCAACGCTGCTACTGCTTTTAACAGCAGTAGACTCAGAGTTTGAGGTAGCAGTCGCGGATTTTCTTCTAATTATAATCGGAACATTAAGAGAGCCCCCGCAGGGTCGGCCGAAGGAATCTATCTTCCTTCGATAATCGCAGATTGCAGCCTCTGCACTCGGTTCTTGACAATCATTAATAAAGCTTTGTGCTAATTTGTAATTATTTCCGTCTCCCTGCTTCAAGAAAAGTTCTCCCGCTTGTTGAAAGTCTGCTACTGCTTGCGATTTGGTTCCCAACATACAGCGAATAGCACCTCGTTCCAAATAAGCCAAACCATAATCAGGATTAACGCGAATAGCTTGTTCATAATCCCCGATCGCCTTTTGTTTGTTTCCCAATTCATAGTATACTTGACCGCGACCGAAATAAGCCTCTGCCAAGTTAGGATTAAATTGCAGCGCTCGATCGTAATTGTAAATTGCCTGCTGCTTGTTTCCCTGTTTTGAAGTAGCAATTCCCAATCCGAGGTAAGCTTGAGGTATGTTCGGATTCAGCGTTAAAGCCTGAGTAAAATTGGCGATCGCCCCCGGAACATCTCCATTTAGAACTTTTAAAGAACCTTGATTGCTAAAATTTGCAGCTTTTTGAGTGATCGCCACTCTTTGACTGATAACCGCGTGATTGGCCCGGTAATTAGATAACTTATTGTGAGCTAGATTATAAACAGGTGTACGTGAATCTATCGCTTCTAAAAGTGCGATCGCCTGTTGCCATTTACTTTGCGACTGCTGCCAAACTTCCATCGGATGAGGCGGTTTTTGCACAACCACAGCAGCTTCCATAGCCAATTTTTGAGCCGTTGCTAGACTTTCTGCCGCCTGTAAGTTTTGCGCTACTGGAACCAAATTCGGGCGCAGTTGCAGCAAATCTGCTCTAGCTTGCTGATACCCAAAGCCGGGGAGGTTAGGAATTTTCTCTAAATTGGCGATCGTTTCTTTAAGTCGTCGATCAAAACTTCTGAGCAGATTTACATCGGTGACTTTCCCTGCATTCTGCGTTTCAACTGCCAGTATGTTCGCTTGCTTCAGCGTTTCATTTCCAGATCGCATTAAGGCGATCGCTCCTGCACCTGTCCCCAAAACCAAAACCCCTAAACTTGCCGCTATAGCTAGCGGTATTTTGCGACTTCCCGAATTAACTTGATTGTTAATTGGCGATCGCCCCCGGCTTCCCGTCTCGCCGGAAGGTTCCGGTTCTGAATCCACGTCCAACTCCCAAGCCGGCAACTGCAAATCATCTGGTGCTGTTTCTGGTGTCAAATCCCTACTAATGGGAGCAATATTATTGCTATTTCCGCTGTAATACTTGTCAACAAAACTCTGCAATCCTGCCTGATATCCTTCTCCTACCGCCTGAAATCTCCACTCTCCATTCTTTCTATACAAACGACCAAACTCTACAGCAGTCTCTCGCCAAAAATTCTCTTTTAATTCATAGCGAACCAGTTCGCTTCCCGTATCCAAATTTGTAATTTTGATAAAAGCATTTTTGATATTGCTAAAATTTGCCTTTATTTTATCTGCTTCGTGAATAGTGACCGCAAAAGTTATTTCCTCAATTTCAGGATGAATTTTCTCTAAAATTACGCCGTAAATAGTCTTATTCTGTTGACCTCGGTTGTTTTTTTCAGGAATCGATTGCAGCACCGAACCATCACCGGATTGCAGATTATTGTAAAAGATCAAATATTTATCGTTAGGTACTTTGCCATCAGCACCTAGCATAAAAGCAGAGACATCTATCTCGTAGCTTTGTCCTGCCTCTGTCGCCTGCCAACCGAGGGCGATCGCGATTTTTTTCAAACCGGGCGCTTCTTTAGAGATATTAAATCTCTCACCCTTACTTAATTGCATTGCCATCTGTTTATTTGTTAAATATAAAAATTTATACTACTCATCTTAAGGTTAAGTGGCACAAGAAGTTCTTTAATTAATGAAATTTAACAGAGTTTCTCTAATCGCAGGCTTGATTAAAAATATCTGGTGTCTGTATCTGAATTTATTGAAATTTACTTAGAGAGAATTACCTAAGTGAAAACCCGGCTTGCTGTCAAAACCGATTTCTACAATTGAACTTAATTTGACATGGGTTTGGAGCATTTTCAAAACTAGGTAGCAAGTTAACAAAGTTACCAAATGCTCCAGACGAGACTGTTCCGCTTCCGGTTCTGACTCCACCTCCAACTCCCCAGCCGGGAACTGCAAAATCATCTGCTGTTCCCGCTGCCAAGTCGTGAGTAATGGGAGCAATCTTATTATTATTTTAGCTGCAATACTTGTCAACAAAACTCTGCAATCCTGCCTGATATCCTGCTCCTACTGCCTGAAATCTCCACTCTCCCTTCTTTCTATACAAACGACCAAATTCTACAGCAGTCTCTAGCGAAAATTTCTCTTTTAATTCATACCGAACAAGTTCGTTTTCTGTATCTAAATTGTAAATTTTGATAAAAGCATTTTTTATATTGCTAAAATTTCCATTAATCTTTTCTGCTTCGTGAATAGTGACAACAAAAGTTATTTCCTCAATTTCAGGATTAACTCTTTTTAAGATAACGCCGTAAATCGTTTTATTCTCTTGACTTCTGTTGTTTTTATCTCGAATCACTTGCAGTACCGAACTGTCACCGGATTGCAGATTATTGTAAAATATCAAATATTTATCGTTAGGTATTTTGCCATCAGCACCTAGCATAAAGGCAGAGACATCAATCTCGTAGCTTTGTCCTGCCTCTGTCACCTGCCAACCTAGGGCGATCGCCATTTTTTTTAAACCGGGGGCTTCTTTAGAGATATTAAATCTCTCACCCTTACTTAATTGCATTGCCATCTGCTTATTTGTTAAACATAAAACTTTATAGTGTTCATGTTAATATTAAGTTGCCCAACAACTTTTCTTCTTTAAGAAAACTTAATACTTTGCTTCTAATAGCGAGCTTGACTAAAAATAAGTGCTGCTGCTCTCCGAATTTATTGAGATTTGCTGAGAGAGAATTACCTAAGCAAAAACCGGGCTTTCTACAAAACCCGGTTTCTACAATTGAACTTAATTTGACTCTACTTTTGAGCATTTTCAGAACTAGGTGGCAACGTCACGAAATTCCCAAAAGCTCCAACCGTTTGATAGCTTTTTTTGCCCAGTTCAGTTGTATAAATGCTGACAACACCTAAATTTTGACGCTGCGTTGTATTGTCGAGCAAGCTTTCGATCGAGTTCCGCTGCGAAGTCAGCAAATTCTTGCAACTGCCGATCAAAGTATCTGTAATACCGCTCAAAGCTTTCGGAACGCGAGAATCTTTGCACACAGTGCTTTCCAACTCGGTTTGGAGTACGCCGGAAGCATAAGTTAGGTATTTGTCTCTCCCAGGATTTGTAAATGCCATGCCGGCGGCCAGAAGAGTCATCGCGATCGCGACTTTTCCCACATTGCCGAAAAAATTAGAAGTTGGCTTGTTAGTATTCATTGCGTTATCAATATTCATTTTTTTTAGCCCCGTTGATTTATAAGCTTCTCTTGATTTAAACTACACCTCTTTAGAAACAGATTTCCGAAAGGAGGGGACAGTTTTTAGATTGGAGGCCCGTTGCGAGTAAGTCTCTCACTGGTTTACCTTTCTTTTACGTTTCCCCCTCCCTCAAATCCGGTAAATCTTCAACAAAACATTTAGCTGGTTTTTTCCCTGGTTCCTAGGCTCTGCCTGGGAACCGAGATCCAGAGGCTCTGCCTCGCTAATCCTCGCTTTAGAAGAGGCAGAGCCTCCGGATCTGCATCCCCAGGCAGAGCGTGGGGACGAACGAGGAGCCTGGAAACGAGGAATTTAAACTTAGTTTCGCTTTGATTTTTGCCGATCGATCTCCCGCTGTAACTCTTCAATCTGACGGCGCAAAGCTTCGGTCTCACTGTTAGGCGTTTGCGACTTCACATCAACCGCACCCTCAGCTACAGCCCGCTTGTAGTTCCCCAGCTTAATTTGGCGGTATTCCTCGGAACTTGCCCAGTCTCGCAAATACCTCAGCCGTTCCACCGGGAAAGGGTGACTCAGCATCACGCCCTGACCGCCGTTGTAAAGTAAAAATTTATACACTTGGTTGAGATTGTCTCGATCGAGCTCTTGATAGTTGTCAGACTGGCGGATAAATTCTTGCAAACTGCATTGGTCAGCATATTTACTGCTAACTCCCGCAAGTTTCATCATCGTCTTCATCACACTGTTCAAGTCATCCGTCACCAACAAAGCCGCCCGGTCTGCCGACAATTCAGCCTTGCGACGCCACTCGTAAAAAGCGAAAATTAAACCGCTACCGACCATATTTCCCAGCCCGAAAGTCATCTCGCCAATTGTCGAGGCAACGCTCATCGCCCAGGTAGCCATTTGATTTAAAGTTGGATGGCCGCATTTAATGTGTCCCAACTCGTGAGCCAAGACTACCCGCAGTTCCGCCTCGTCCAACAAGTCTAAAAGACCTGTGTTTAATACTACATAAGGTTGGTTCTTTCCCAGGGCATAGCTGTTAACTGAGGGATCCTGAGAAACAAACAAACCCGGTTCTGGAAAAACATCTAAAGCCTGCACGCACTCCCGAAATATATGATAAATGCTGGCATATTGGCGTGGCCCGACTTGAATGCTATTTCCCATTAAGTAAACGAATTGCGGTCGTTCGTAGACAAATTCTACAAATTTGCTGGCAATTAAGTCAAATCCAGGCACGCTCCGCAATGCTGCCTCGGCTTGGCGATCAAGGGGATGCTGAAATGCTTCGCTAGAAATTCCAGTATAAGTAGGCATAGTTGTTGCAAAAGTTACATTTAAGAAATCAGTATTGCCATCGCTGCTGGTGCTAGCTGGCGCCTGACTTATCAATATTATCGCGACAAATATTCAACTGTTGTGGAACAGGTCGGAAAGCCTGTTCAAATTAGCGTTAAAATTGTGGTTCTGGTACAGGCGCGATCGACAAACATCTTTCACAGTGCCTGTGTATCGCCTCACCCAAAAATTGGAACGTGCAAAAATGGCTATCCTGCGACTCGAAAACGGTACAACCTACACTCAACAGAGCGACATTACCCGAGAACTCGCTTCCTTAAACATTCAACTCAACCGCTGGCCCGTGGGTGACAGCGCTGAAATTCAAAATTTGTTAGCTAAAGATGCTCTTGACGACAATCAAAAAGAGCAAGTGCTGCAAGCCCTCGACAGTTACTTTCAACAGTTGTCGGAAAGTGCAGGCTATCAGGATCGCGACTTAATCGTACTGCATCCAGACATTCCCAACCTCGACACCATGCTGTCGAAATTCAACAAGTGCCACATCCACACCGATGATGAAGTCCGCTATATCGTAGCAGGCGAGGGCATTTTTGGCTTCGTGCGGCCTGACGGCAGCCAAGTCGAACTCACAGTGCAGCCGGAAGAATTTATCAACGTGCCGGCGAATACAGAACATTGGTTTTATTTGACAGCAGCCCGGAAAATTAAAGCGGTGCGCTATTTTATCACCAAAGAAGGCTGGACGCCGGAGTATACCGATACGGAAATTCGATCGCGTTTAGCTGCTGTTTGAACAGAGTTGGCTGTTGACAGTTGACAGTTGACGGCAATCTTCAAATCATCTAAAAATCCTCAAATCCAGCCTCAAATTTTGTGGTTTGAAGATTGCAAAATACTCAAAGCAACCGCCTCCGCCACCTTAATCCCATCAATCCCCGCCGACAGGATTCCACCCGCATATCCTGCACCTTCCCCAGCAGGATAAAGGCCTTCTGTATTCAAACTCTGATAATCTTCCTTGCGTTTAATCCGAATTGGTGAAGAAGTGCGCGTTTCCACCCCAGTCAAAACCGCATCATCCATCGCAAATCCTTTAATCTGTTTGTCAAAAGCCGGAAGTGCTTCGCGGATAGCTGCGATCGCATAATCTGGCAAACTTTCGCTCAAATCAGTCATCACCACTCCCGGCGTATAAGACGGCTGTACACTGCCTAGCGCCGTGGAAGGGCGATTTGCCAAAAAATCACCCACAAGCTGCCCAGGGGCGTTGTAAGTGCCACCTCCTAACTCAAATGCCCGTTCTTCTAGGCGACGTTGAAACTCAATTCCTGCTAACGGATGACCGGGATAATCCTCCGGCGTGATACCCACCACAATCCCGCTGTTAGCATTGCGTTCATTGCGAGAATATTGACTCATCCCATTAGTGACAAGTCGCCCCGGTTCTGATGCAGCCGCCACTACCAAACCACCGGGACACATACAGAAACTATATACAGAACGACCGTTTTGGCAATGGTGAACCAGTTTGTAATCGGCGGCGCCCAAAAGCTTATGGCCTGCCCGATCGCCAAAACGACAGCGATCTATCGTAGTCTGCGGATGTTCCACCCGAAAACCAATGGAAAAAGGTTTAGCCTCGATGTAAACCCCCCGCGAAAACAACATTTCAAAAGTATCGCGGGCGCTGTGCCCCACCGCCAGAACTATATAATTACTAGCAATATATTCTCCACTGGCGAGGGTAAGTCCCTGCACTTTTCCATTTTCGATGTGGATATCTTCCACACGACTTTGAAACCGAATTTCTCCGCCTAATGATTCTATTTGGGCGCGAAGACTTTGGACAATTCCCACCAGTTTGAAGGTGCCAATATGCGGTTTGTTAATATATAAAATTTCCGGTGAAGCTCCCGCATTCACAAGTTCCGTCAGCACCTTCCGCCCATAATGCTGAGGATCTTTAACTTGGCTGTAGAGTTTGCCATCGGAAAAAGTACCGGCACCACCTTCGCCAAACTGGGCGTTAGATTCTGGGTTGAATTCTGCTTTTTTCTTCCAAAATCCAAACGTGTCAACCGTGCGATCGCGCACTGCTTTTCCGCGTTCTAAAAGGATGGGGCGAAACCCCATTTGTGCCAGCATCAGACCTGCAAACATACCGCACGGCCCTGTACCAATCACAATGGGGCGAATCGTCAAATTGTTGGGGGCTTGCGCTACATAGCGATAACTCGTGTCTGGTGTCACCATTACATGAGGATCTTTTTTGAAGCGTTGGAGAAGTTGCTTTTCCTGTGTCGTCTCTACATCCACAATATAGACAAGGAGGATTTCTGCTTTTTTACGAGCATCATAGCTGCGCTTGAAGATGGAATAGCTGAGCAATTCTTCGGGGGGAATTTGCAGCTTTTTGATAATGGCACTGGCGATCGCATCTTCAGGATGATCGAGGGGGAGTTTTATTTCGGTTATTCGTAACATATAGTGGAAGGAAGAAAGAAGAAGGAAGAAGGAAGAAGGAAGAATAAAAATCCCGAACAGAAGTATTATAACTATTTAACCGGACATCCTATGGGCGATCGTCCTCGGTCGAGCAATTTTAATTTTTGAGCGGATAATTGAAGAAGCGTTATAATAAACAAAAAATTAAGTTTTGTAAAGACCCTTGACTGCAACATTCACACCCAAAAACAGCCGCACCTGGCACGCTCTCACCCCCCTGTGGCAAGGAGCCGAAGACGCAGTACAGAAGGGTTTGCCCCACACCAAGCTCGCACCAGCGTGGCAAATACTGCTCCTAGGTGACGGTTCCCCCACCCGTCATCTGCAACTGCTGACAGGGGAACCCACAGAAGTTGATGTCATCGATATGTCTTTAGTGGGTGAAGACGCAGACGGCGCGCCCCAGCAAATTGTCGCCGTTCCGGGGCCGCGCCTGCGCCGCCAAGTTTGGCTGCGGACAGCTTCGGGACAGCGCTTAGCCTATGCGACTTCTTGGTGGGAAGCGAGTCATGTAGATGAATATTTACAAAATAAATCTTTGCCAATTTGGGCTAGTTTAGCGAGGCTGCGGACAGAATTGTATCGCGATGTGCAGGGCATTTATTGCGGTGATTCGGCTGCTTTGGAGTCAGCTTTTGAACAGTCGGGCCCTTTTTGGGGGCGACACTATTTGTTTTGGCATCACGGGAAGCCATTGACTCTGATTTATGAGGTTTTTTCTCCTTATTTAACTAAGTATTTGGGGCCGATGCAATTGGATGTTGATTGAGGCTGAGATCTTGCACCATATCAATCAGGGTTTCAGGGCGGGCTAGAAGCCCAACCCCTACTCCCCACAAGAACATTTACCTATTGTGGAACAGGCATCTTGCCTGTTCTTAAGAATAGTTCCGCCGAAATTTCACTCGCAAACCGTCGCGGGGATGCGGAGTCGGTACTCTGATTAAATTCAAATCTTGATCCGGTAAAAGCTCCCATTCAAACTCCCGAACAATCTTTGCCGCAAACAACTTCATCTCTAACCGCGCAAATTCTTTGCCCAAACATTCTCGCAAACCGCCGCCAAAGGGTACGTAGCTGAAAGGTTTAGGCGATCGATCGGAGCTAAATCGATCGGGGTCGAATCGATCTGGTTCGGGATAAACTGCGCTATCCTGATGCGTCTGATTGATTTGATAAAGTACCATCCAACCCTTGGGAATTTCGTAGCCACCGAACTCGCAAGCATTAATTACCTGCCGAAAGCCGCCTCCCACCGGCGGAACCAAGCGCAGCACTTCTCGCATAACCTGCTCTAAATAAGTCATTTGTTTGAGCTGTTCCAAGGTTAGCGGTTCAGTGGCGGGGAACTGCTGCTGTTCGGCGCGGACTTTTGCCATCACATCGGGATGTTGAGCTAGCAGAAGGCAAAAAGAGGCGATCGCCGAAGTTAAAGTTTCGTGTCCCGCAAACAACAGCAACAGCACTTGATCTTTTAACTCATCCAAACTCAAACTATTTCCTTCGTCATCGCGAGCCGAAATCAGCAAACTCAAAGCATCCTTGCCACTAGGGGTTGCTTGCTGGCGATCGCGAATAATCTTGTCCAGTTCGGCTAACAGTAACTTTCTGCCATTTTTAGCTTTGCCAAACCGAGTCCAAGGCACATCTAAAGGAATAGAAAATAAACCGTCAGAGAATGTTTCAAAATAATGTCCTAGCGCCGTTTCCGAACCCTTATCAATCCCTACTAACAACTTACTCGCAACATCAAAAGTATAATTCCTCAGTTCGGGATACCAAGTCAGCGTTTCCATTGTGGCCCATTTTTCCAAATAGCGCTGAGTGATATTTTCCATCCCGCCGATGTAGCCTGCCAGAGCTCGCGGCTGAAACGCTTGGTACAGCAACTTGCGCCGATTTTGATGGTTAGCACCCGTTTGCAACGCTAAGGAAAGTGGCCCTAAAAGCGCTTTCGTGCTGGCAGGCCAAGTCACAACAAAATATTGGTTTTCATTGCTTAAAACAAACAAATTAGCCTCTTGGCCACACATGAAAACTGTAGGCTGTCCGAAAATGCTGGTTTTGAAAATATTTCCGTACTGCTGCTGGCGTTTTTTGGCGAATTGGGCATCTTGCAAAAAGTTGATGGTATCGCCAATTAGGGGTAAACCAAAACTGCCGGGAGGTAATGCCATTTTAGATTTTAGATTTTAGATCTTAGATTTTTAATATCATATCAATTTTAGTTGGAGGGTGGGCAATACGCACTCGACAAATTTCTGGTAAAATCACTTTTCTCTGTTGGTAGCCTGTAGGGTGTGTCAGTCTTAAGGTTAGTACAAAAAAATCTGGTTTTTCCAACTGACGCACCTTAGTATTTTGGCAGACAAACCAATTTAATTTTCTGTCCTTTTAATCGGAATCTCGATTATAAATTCAGTGCCTTTCCCCACCACCGAGAAACACTTGATTTCACCTTTATGTTTTTCGACAATAATTGAATGGGAAATCGCTAAACCCATCCCCGTTCCCGAACCGATCCGTTTTGTAGTATAGAACGGGTCAAATATCCGCTGCTTGACTTGATCGGTCATACCTGCACCGTTATCAGAAATTCTAATCACAGCGAGATTACCTTCTACCTCTGTACGAATGCGGATAATTCCCGGATTTTCGAGCGGTTCTTGTAAAACGTCAATAGCGTTAGCAATAATATTCATAAACACCTGATTCAACAGTCCGGCGTAGCACTCCACCAGTGGCAATTGCCCGTATTCTTTAACGAGTTGAATTGCTGGGCGATCCGGCTGAACTTTCAGACGGTGTTCTAAAATCATCAATGTGCTGTCGATGCCTTCGTGAATGTTAACCTTTTTCATGTCAGATTCATCAAGGCGAGAGAAATTCCGCAAACTCCGCACGATATCCCGGATGCGAGTGGCTCCCACCTGCATAGAAGACAGCATTTTCGGCAAGTCGTCTAGCACAAAATCCAGCTCTAAAACTTCTATTTGCTCCTGAAGAGCTGGAGAAGGTTCTGGGTATTCATTTCGATACATTTGCAGCAGTTTCATCAGGCTTCCGGCGTATTCTTCTGTGTAGGTAAGATTGCCGAAAATAAAGCTGACCGGGTTATTGATTTCGTGGGCAATTCCTGCTACCATCTGACCCAGACTAGACATCTTTTCGGCCTGCACGAGTTGAGTTTGAGCTTGCTGGAGTTCGCACAGAGTTACTTCGAGTTTGCCAGCTTGTTCTTGTGCTATCCGAGCTGAATCGACGCTTTGAGTGTAGAGTTCGGATTGGCTGATGGCGATCGCCAATTGATCGCCAATTGCCTCCATTAACTCCACTTCCTCTTTTGTCCACTTGCGTACCTCCCTGCAAGAAACGCAGCCAACAACACCAGTTAAACCCCCGGCACTTTTAATCGGCAAATCCAAGACAGACTTGTAACCAACATCCAAAAAGAATTTTAGTTCTACGGGATCGCTGACAGTTGAAACATCATCTATTTGATAAACTTCCAAATTAGCTATTTTTTGCGGCAGGGTACCCGTTATGTCAGCAGGGTAATAACCTAAAAGCGACAGCAAGTCATCATTTTTAGATTCGTGGACGACATCCCAAGCAGGTGGCGAAGCGTCGGGCCAATACCAGATAAACAGACAGCGATCGACTTGCAGCAAGTCGCGAATTTGCTGCACAGTTGTTGCTAAAATAGTATCTAAATCCAGAGATTCCCGGATATTGCTAGCTAGCTGGTTCACCAGCGCTTCCTGCTCCGCTAATTTACGGAATCTCGCTTCCGACTGTTGCAACTGTCTTTGAGCTTCTTTTTGTTTTGTAACGTCCAAACCCAAACCGATTAAGCCGATCGCGCTGCCGTTTGCCTCTTTTACCTTAGCTTTAATCACCTCTAAATGGTGATTTTTACCGTCAGCAAACTGGATAACTTCATCAGCATAAGAAGGAGTATCTTGACTCCAGACTTGCACGTCAGACGCCATGCAGTTAGCAAATGCTTCCGCTCCCAAAATTTCACAAGAGTGAGATGCTGCCAAAAATCTTTCTTCAGGAACGTTCACAGATTCGCAAAAAGTTTTGTTAACCAACAGCATCTTGCCTTTAGTATCAGTCAGCCACACCCAAATGGGAGCGTTGTCAATAATTGCCCTCAAAGTTTGCTTTTGTCTGGCGAGAGCTTCTTCTGTTTGTTTGCGCTTAATTCCCAGGGCGATCGTATCGGCACTTGAGGCCAAAGCAATCAGCGTTGATTCATTCAACTCCTGGCGAGCAAACATCGCTATTACTCCCAGCAACTGATTGTCAACAATTAGCGGATATCCAGCAAAAGCCACCATTCCTTCTCGTGAGGCCCATTCTTTGTCGTGGAGTCGGGGATCTTCTTGCACAGAATTAGTGATGTGAGGTTGTCGCTCCAGGGCGATTAAACCAATCTTGAACTCGCCGACAGCAATGCGACTGTAAGCGCCCTCAATGCCAGTATATATCCCCGCGTTTGCTTGCAGTTCCAATACATTTCCCTCTTCATTCAGCGTCCAAATCCGAGCCAAGGCAGCATCCAAATGGCGCACAACTGCATCGGCGCAATATTGCAAAGTTGCAAGCAAAGTCTGGTTTTGAGTTAGAGCAATTCCCACATCTGCTGTGAATAGAGAGAGTTTCAATTGTTCTGCTAAAGCTTGTTCTGCTATTTTACGCTCTGTAATGTCTGTAGCAGCACCGAGACGCTGCTTAATTTTCCCCTCCTCGGTTCTGCTAAATACAATATTCCGGCTGACTAACCAGTGCAAACAATTATCTCGATCGCGTACCCGATATTCGTACTCAATAACTTCGCCGTCGGGAGCATTTTCTAATTGCTGAAAATAGCCCGGAAATTTAGCTAAGTCGTCAGGGTGGATGATGGTGGGCAGTAGATTTCTGCCCATGTTTTCAACTTCTTCGGCGGTGTAGCCGAGGGTATCAGTGATTTCGCGGTTGCTGTAGACAGTTCGCTGCTCACTTTCATCGTAAACAAAGAGAAGATTCGGACTGGTATTGGCAATTCGCTCAACAAAACGCTGACTCTCTTGCAGCGCTGCTTCTGCTTGTTTTTGAGCGGTAATGTCGCGGCCGACACCATAGATCAATTCTTCCTCGTAGAAACGGGTAGCAGTCCAGGCTATCCACTTGTAAGACCCGTTTCGACAGCGCCAGCGGTTTTCAAACCCAACGGTATTATTCCCAGCAGCAATACTTTCAGCTTCTTTTAAAGTAGTTTCGCGATCGTCTGGATGCACGAATTCAATGAAGAGTTGGCCAACCATTTCTCCTGGGGAATAGCCGAGTATTTTTTCTGCTGCTGGGTTGATGCGTTTTACATAACCGTCAAAACTAAGGACGCACAGTAAATCTAGCGAGAGGCTAAAAAAGCGATCGCTCCCGTTGGGTTCGCTGGAGGGGCGATCGTTTCCCGCTAGGGCCCAAGAGGTGTTTGAGCGCCCCGATACCGCCAAAAAGACAATATTTGCTATTGCCAAAAATCCCAGGGCGAGTTGGCTATCGTAGAAACTATCACCGCTGCCAGCTACGAGCCACCCGTTTAAGACAAGCAGTACAATTATCAAAATTGAGAATACAGTGCCAGGGGCGATCGTCGCTACACTGATTTTTTTTTCATACTCCTTGCTGCCTTCTGCCTTTTCTATTCGGGTGACTGCTGCCGTAATTTTTGTCCACAACACTTGCAGGAATTTCACCCATTTAGTGCTTTTGGATTCTTCTAGTTGAACTGAATGTTTCATTCTTTTACTCTAGAGTTACTTTGAGTTGTGCTGATTTAAAAATTACAATAAAGATGTTTAAATGTTATAAATATTTCATAGTGTGCGAGCTCAAGTATTGGAAAATTGCGTAAGTTTAGGCAACACAAGCCGATAATTAAGTGTATTTACGGAAGTAGCAACCAATCTCTTTTTAGCTGGGGTACGCATTTTCTCATTTTTCCGACTCATAGAGATAGTTTACTTATCATACTACGCGACATATTATTGTTAGTCATTGGACATTTGGCCTAATTTAGCTATTCGTGGATGCAGAAACTCGCACTCCTGGGTGCAGAACCTAATTATGTAGGCTGCGCCTGAAGCTGCTTACCGCGTTAGAGTAGCGTCTTATACCCCACTTTTTTCGTCTAGAAATAACTGGGTTTGATGTAGGAAAATACTGCGTGGAGCGCCCTGCCAGTGGGTTGAAAAACCCGGAATATTCGTCAAGTTCCAGCAGGTTGAATTTGACCATAAATTATGAAGTTAAAATAAAGATAAACTGCTAATTTGTGAAGATAAAATGAAAAAAATCTTCGTAGCAGTTTTTCCTTGCCCGAGATGTTAGTTTTGTAGGGGCAAACCCCCCGTGGTTGCCCCCATACCTGGGATGATTGCGTCAGTTCTATAGTAATTGGGAACTTGTACGATCGCGTAGCCGAAGTATTGGTAACGGGGAATTGGTACTTGATACGAGTTTAAAACACTAGATATCAATTTTGTTCTGAGTCATCTGTAGGCGATGGGGGCCAAGGCGCCACAGCACCCAAAGCAGATTTGCGGCCTAATTGCTGCTGCCGAATTCGCTCCAAATTCCCCGCAGGAATAGAAGCTATGAGTTGCCGCGTGTAAGCTTGCTGCGGTTGGCGGTAAATGCGCTCAGCAGTGCCAATTTCCTCGATTTTACCTTTGTTCATGACGATCGCGCGATCGCTCATAAACTTGACCACGCTCAAATCATGAGAAATAAAAATATAAGTCAGACCAAACTCTGTTTGCAACTCCTTCAGCAAATTTAAAACTTGCGCCTGCACCGACACATCTAATGCCGAAACCGACTCATCGCAAATAATAAACTTAGGATTCAAAGCCAAAGCTCTAGCAATACAAATTCGCTGCCGCTGTCCGCCCGAAAACTCGTGAGGGTAGCGTCGCATAAAATCAGGATTTAAACCCACTCTCTCCAGCAAATAAGCCGCGCGATCACGCTGTTCTTTCTGGTTCTTACCAAAGCGGTGAATCACCATCGGTTCCATCACCGCATCCCCAACATTTAGGCGCGGATCGAGAGAACTAAAAGGATCTTGAAAAATAATTTGCATATCGCGCCGCAGCCACCGCAATTTGCGATCGTACTCTTTTTGTATCCGATAATTAGCCATCCACTGCGATGCCGAACTACTTTTCGCAGGAGGCGTAATTTCTTGACCTTCAAAAAATACTTTTCCGCTGGCTGCCGGAATTAATTGCAGCAAAGCTCTCGCCAAAGTTGATTTGCCGCAGCCAGACTCGCCCACCAAACCCAAAGTCTCGCCCGGGTAAACCTCAAAAGAAATATCGTTTACCGCCATAAACAAGCGTTTAGTTTCGCCAAACATTCCCTGCACCGGAAAACCGACTCGCAAGTTATTAACAGCCAGTAAAGGGCCGGAAATATGCGGCAGCCTAGGCGGTTTTCCTGTTGCAAAAGCTGGATTTCCCCCGCTGCTGTCGCCGTCTAAATCGGCATTTTTCTCGACAATTACTAATTCGCCGCTAGCATTTGTGGTGACATCCATAAAATCGGAAACTGTCGGCAAGCGGCGCAGTTGCCGATCGAGAGTTGGGCGGCAAGCTAATAAACCTTTTGTGTAAGGATGTTGGGGATTGCTGAAAATTTGTTCGATCGCACCGCACTCAACAATCTTGCCTCGGTACATCACCGCCACCGTATCGCCAATTTCAGCAATGACGCCCAAATCGTGGGTAATAAAAATCATTGCCATGCCTCTAGAGTCCCGCAACTCCCGCAGCAAAGCTAAGATTGTTGCCTGCACGGTTACGTCCAAAGCCGTCGTAGGTTCATCAGCAATTAATAAAGTTGGATTGCAAGAAATGGCCATTGCAATCATCACGCGCTGGATTTGACCGCCTGAGAGTTCGTGGGGATAGCGATCGAGCATAGCTTGTTTTTGGCCGTTGACGAGCTGCATCAAATCGCGATCGTCCTCCATACCTGCTTGATTGCCCGCAGCAGCCCGGGAATGTTCTTGCCGCAAAGCCAAACACCGCTGCCTGAGCTCATCGTCGCCCGGTAGCAGCTCCACTTCTTGCAGCAGAGAAGCAGCTTGGCGCCGCGCTTCTGTCTGCGACACCTGTTGGTGCAAACAAATAGCTTCTGTGAGTTGAAATCCGATCGTATAAACGGGATTTAGCGAACTCATCGGCTCTTGAAAAATCGTCGCAATCTGGCTGCCCCGGTATGTTTGTTTTTCCCTGTCCGGCATTTCCAGCAGATTCACAGGCCCCTTGCTAGCACCGTCTTTTGTCGAATAAAACCAAATTTCGCCGTCGATTTTCGTTGACGAACTCGACAGCAAACCCATAACAGCAAGGGATGTTACCGATTTTCCCGACCCCGACTCTCCCACGATGCCCAGAGTTTGCCCTCGCTTGACCTCAAACGAAATGCCGTCAACCGCTTTGACGGTTGCAGACGCATCGCCTGCGTCCGCAGATTGAAATTGAACCCGCAGGTTGCGAACTTCGAGGACGGTTTCACTCATGGAGGTCTATGGCAGTTAAATGGAGATTAAGTGGATTGTAGCAGGGCCTGCTGAAGGCAGAAGGCAGTAGGAAGATTTTAAGATGGCTTTGCATAACAGATGGCGAAAGCTCACATTCCTCGCAACGCTTCGCCGTGGATGAGTTTTGAATTTTAAATGGTTTATAACTTAAAACTCAAAACTCAGAACTACTGGAGTGCCTTCTGCCTGCGAGTAATTTTCCTCAAAAACCGATGACTTGAGTGTCAGCAGGCAGTGTAGTGGCCTCGGAGACCTTTTTAAACACGGTTGCCTGCTCGTTTAAGGAATTAGGTCTAGCCTGTCCGGGATTGGTGCCTTGCAACTGAAGGCGCATTTGACCTTCGGGAGTCAATTCAAAAACAGTCTGAACGGTTTCTGTGCTGCTGAGGCCGACATCAAGGTGCATCGGTTTTTCACCGAGATTAACTTTGTACCTCATTTCTTTGGCGCGGGCGGCTCCGTCGGGGCCTTTAGCCATGAGAAACAATTTGCCTTCTGGGGCAAAGACGAAGGTGAAAGACTGACCGGAGGGGACTGTGCCTTGCCATTGGCCTAGGAGTTGCGTGTCGATGTTGCTGGCGGCCGGGGCTGCTGTTTCTGGGGCAATTGTTGGTGTTGCTGCGGATGCTGGGCTGAGTGAGGCGTTGAAGCTAATGAGGATGCCCAAGCAAAGGCTACCTGCGATCGCTTTACCAATCATTTTTGAATTAGACATGAGACCGATCTAAAAATTGGTTATTTGTTTTGTACACTGTAGCGGTAAAACCGTACATTAGTTTAGTTTAAATCCCTTTTAGGGATAGATATTGGTTGAGGTTCAAACCTGCAACGCAGTTGTCATCGCCGGACTAAAGCTTTTCCTGAGCTTGTTGAAGGGTCATTCGATTTTAGATTTTAGATTTTGGATTGACCCCACGGATAAATTCGGGGGCTTGAGGGTTTTAGATTTTAGATTTTGGATTGATTCCACGGATAAATCACGTGGCGGGTACCATCAAGAAATTCTTGGTCACGGGGCTTTCAGTTTTTTTTGATTGTAAAATCCAATACAAATTCGGCTTAAGCTGCACAGTTCGCTGTTCTGAGTAGATTGTTCTTCACTCAAAACAGCTAATTGACTATTGCGTTCGATCGCACCCCCAGATAGTTTGGCAAATGGATCGCATTAATAGTCTTTCATTAATTTTTTTCAGTATCGGGTTCGACTTTTTCTGTCGGAGATTCCGGCGCGGGTTCCTGTGGATTTCGCGATCGTTTCATTCGCTCCAATGCCTCTGCGTAAGACCAAGCCACGCTCACAAGAAAAGCTTTTGCCATGCCGGACAAATTTTGTGAATCCTCGCTTTCCGGCGCTTCAGCTTTTTGGTTGCCGTCGTTCATCATGTTTTTGTTTTCTCCCGGGCAGGTTTTTCTAGCGGTTTTTTGCAGTCTGCGATCGATACCCACAACTTATGATTTTTCTTGCACCCGCACCCTACTTATCTTTGAGGATATGACCTTGATTACCACGAATAATATCATAAATACGCTGATTAGATGACCACATCAGAAAGAAACCTTAACTTCGCTGGTTGCGCGCAGCACGGACTCTTGCAGGAAAGTGCGCTTGTAAGTTTCGATAATTTCATGAATAGCTTGATTTTTTGCAGGACTACTTTCATAAATTAAAATAACTATTTTAGAGTTTTCTCTAATCAGAATTCCCGAGCTGTTTAGAAACTGCCCGGAGCCGTCTAATACCGTTAGCCCTTCCCGAAAACGAGGGGTAATAACTGCCTTGACAAACTCCTGCCATTCAGATTCAGAAATTGTCTCGCCTCCCGGTTTTGTTAAGCCAAAATACAGTTCATCTTTGAGGAGGTTTGTTTGCTTGGCATTAGTATCCGAAGTTTCGGGAAGTTGAGCGCGGGCAATTGTCGCCGGACAAACAGGCAGGATGAACAGCAGGCAGGTCAAGCAAAGACTGTTAAGATGTTTATTCATCAGGAATTACGCGGAACTTCTATATTGTGTGCCGTTGTTTCTAGCGTGCCCTTGAAATGCTGATTGAGAATACTGCCATATCTCAGTTTTAACCACCGAGTCTGAGCAACGGGTTTTTAGCGCGAATTTGATTTAATTTAACATAAAAGACTTCCAACTCAAAAACCCAGTTTCTCAGGTGAAACTGGGTTTTTGAGCATCTGTTCTAGTTTATTTATGATCGCCTACTTGATTGCGTCTGTCGTATTAAGTAGCTCAACCTATTTTAAACGTCAAACTTTTCCGGTGTGGAGAACCCGGAAGGGCGAGCTCTCTTGGCTGCGCCCCGAAAGCAATCAGGTTTCTCAGTGTTATATTTTTCTACTTGGAGCTAGTTATCCTTTAATTCGCGGACACTTCTCTTAGCAGTGTCTTGATACATCTCCCCCATTTCTTTCACGGCTGCTCCTGCCTCTTGCCCAATCTTCTGAGTTCGTT
Source organism: Microcoleus sp. S13_C5 (assembly GCF_036700845.1). Lineage (NCBI taxonomy): Bacteria > Bacillati > Cyanobacteriota > Cyanophyceae > Oscillatoriales > Microcoleaceae > Microcoleus > Microcoleus sp. S13_C5. The sequence goes on along the minus strand of NZ_JAUBPR010000015.1, from coordinate 1,749 downwards.
TGCCGGGAGAGTCTGAGGTTTCGCGAGCTTCTTGCCTCCATTCCCGCGTTGTTTGGGGTCTTTCAGGATTGTTGAGCTCAGACTTTGAGCTGGCTTGCGTGCCAAAACCTTTGTTAGTGCGTCCCGAATCAACAGTGGTTGTCAGCACCAGAAAACCGACTAGGACAACACTCAAAAAACTCTTGATTTGAAAGCCCTTAAGCAGGGAACTGATGCGAGCAATGGCTGTGGAAATCAAATTCATCTCAGTAATACTCCCTAAGTTGATTGGTGATAATTTTCAACATTTTTTTATCTAATTGACTCGCTCCAAAATCAGCAGCTAAGGCGAGGTAAAGCCAACTTAGCTTTAACTTCCCATTAACCACCTAAATAGAGTTATAGGTTAGCGATAAAATCTGGGAAACACGCAACCTATTGTGTCAGTCAATTAGCTTTTTCACACATGAATATCACCTTAACAGCAGCCAAAGAGTTCTACCTCTAACTAAAGTCATAACTTAGTGAGAAGCAAAAAAAATATTTTTCAGCACAGGGTTAGACAATTTTTAATCAATCATGCTATGCAGGGCAAATTCTTATTGCAAGCGATCGCCCGTTTTCACGTCAAACCAGTGCAGCAACTGAGGCGGAAAAACCAGCTCTACAATTTCTGAATTCCAGTGGCGGTCATTTGGCAGCAAAGCCCGCACCGTTACTGACTCCAAACCTTTAACTCGGACGCTAACTAAATTTTGCATTCCCAAGTTTTCCACTAAATAAACCTCACCTTTAATTGCCTCAGAACCCGGCATCTTGCCGGCCTCTGCATCTGCGAAGCCGACGTGTTCCGGGCGAATTCCCAACACAATTTCTGGCGGCACAGTCGGCATATCTGGTAGTCGAACTCGAAAATCGCCCAACTGAGCAAAATTGCCCTGGCATTTAAGCACTAGCAAATTCATTTGCGGGCTCCCCACAAAACCGGCTACAAACTGATTTGCAGGACGGGTATAAATTAAGTATGGCGGGTCTAGTTGCTGCACGTTGCCGCTGTTAAGAACTGCGACTTTTGTTGAAAGCGTCATTGCTTCGGTTTGGTCGTGAGTGACGTAAACTACAGGAGCTTTTTGGGAGGAAAACAATTGTTTGAGTTCGGCCCTAACTTTTTCCCGCAATAATGCGTCGAGATTGCTCAAAGGTTCGTCGAGCAAAAATACTTCCGGTTGGCGCACTAAAGCGCGGCCGAGGGCGACTCGTTGCCGCTGTCCGCCTGATAGTTTTCCGGGTTTGCGATCGATTAATTCCGTCAATCCGAGGGATGTTGCAACTTCGGTGACTAACCGATTGATTTCGCTGGAGGAGATTTTGCGGAGTTTGAGGCTCGACGCCATATTCTCGTATACTGTCATGTGCGGATAGAGCGCGTAACTTTGAAAAACCATTGCTATATCGCGATCGCCCGGTCTGAGATAAGTGACATTGCGATCGCCAATTCTAATCTCACCCCTAGTCGGCTGTTCCAACCCTGCAATTAACCGCAGCGTCGTAGATTTGCCACACCCCGACGGCCCCAGCAAGGTCAGAAATTCCCCTTCGCTGACATCCAAACTAATGTCTTTTACGGGAACTACTTTAGGGCTGTAGGTTTTATTGAGGTTTTTGAGTTGCAATTTTGCCATGATTTTTAAAGTGTTGACTGTTGACTGTTGACTGTTGACTGTTGACTGTTGACTGTTGACTGTTGACTGTTGACTGTTGACTGTTGAC
>NZ_JAUBPR010000188.1:0-8944 GCF_036700845.1 Microcoleus sp. S13_C5 | reverse complement strand
ATGGCGGCTAAGACTTGGACTCCGCCCGGTACGTTATTGTTGGTAGCTTCTATTGGATCGAAGCTAGTTAGGTCAACTTCAGCGGGGAGTCCAAGGGCGGCTTTGACTAAAGATTGGGCTTCTTCTAGTGCAATTCCTTTGTCGGTTAAGTCGGCGACTAAGGTGGTTAGGAGGGTGACAACTATGGAATCTGGTGGTGCGGTGACTGGTGTTTCTAGGGGTAAGCCGGTGGCGGTGTCAGTGCCTCCGGTGGCTACTAAATTGCCTTCTTCTGGGTCGATTTCTCCGTTTTTGTTGGTGTCGAATGTCTCGAAGGGGATGTTGAGATTGAATTTACCGCCGGAATCGGTTGTGGTGGATGGTTCGTTGGTGTCGAGGATGCCGTTTTTGTTGGCGTCTAGGAAGACATTTGCACCCGATATGTAGCCGTCGATTACCCAGCGCCCATTTTTCGTTGTTACCGTGAAAGTCTGTTCGCTACGGCCACCGTAATTGTCTGTAGCTGTTAATTTCGCCTTGAAAGGTTGCGAACCGCTTGGGGGATTTCCGGTAAATGTGATGGTGTTTTCCGAGGAGTTGAATTGAAGCCCAAGCCAGCTAGTGTTTGAGCCACTGTATAAAGAACTGCCATCAGGTAGAGTTAACTGGTAATTAATCTGGTCGCCATCGAGGTCAGTGTATACATTTTTGATAGGTTGGTTAAACTCAGTGGGCTTGGAACCCAGGTGAATTTGCTCTTCTGGCGGGTGGTTCTCAACCATAAAACTCCCTCCGGCAAAGGGGGAACCTGCCCAAGCATTATCAATTGCTTGCACGCCCCAGTTATATTCCCCGCGAGGTAAGTTTTTAAGTTGCCACTGGGTGTTTTGACTAACATTCCCCAACCCAACAATTTGTCGAGTGCCGTCCCACAGAGACATCGGGGAAAGAATATCCTTACCCTCGGAATTCGTAACTCGCAGGTTATAGCTTAAACCATCATCAGGAGTTTGAAGGTCAGTTGCTTTGTTCCATTTAAAAGTGACATTTCCACCATCCGACTTAGCCGTCGTCAGCCCTGTGGGTGCAGTGGGAGGAGTGTTGGCATTAGGGGTGTTGTTGCGGAAGACTTTGGTAAAGAAGTCTTTTTCGTCCAGACCAAAGCCAGTGCTGGATTTTGAATAACCCGTGAGCAGGATATCCAATTTGCCATCCTTATCGTAGTCTCCCCAAGCAGGCTGGGAATCGAAACTATTACTAGGCTCTGCGCCACTGTCGATTTGTACGCCGCTGTCGGTAAAGCCATTGCCCGTCGTGTTTTGATAGTAGATTTTGGTGACGCTTGTTCCTGGACTTTGGGGGTTTTCCTGCTGCCAACCAGTGACTAGGATATCCAATTTGCCATCATTGTCGTAGTCTCCCCAAGCAGCTTTACCGCTACTCAAACCAGGTATCTGTGCACCTATGTCTTCAAAGCTGGCTGACCCATTGGTAATGGTTGTGTTGCGGTAGACTTTGGTGAAAAGCTGGCCTGAACCATTCGCGCCGTCGATCGCCCCTGTGAGCAAAATATCAAGTTTGCCGTCGTTGTCAAAATCCCCCCAAGCCATATCATAAACAGTGGCGCCAAAGCGAGGGAATTCTGAACCTAAACCAGGCAATGATACGTTTGTGTCTTTAAAAACGCCATCGCCCAAGTTGCGGTAGAGTTTGGCTTTTTGCCTTCCCCACCCTGATTGAGTCTGTTGTGACTCCATTACCTTGATCAGAACATCGAGTTTGCCATCATTGTCGTAATCTGCCCAAACCCCAGGACTGGTAGCACCAGCTATTTCGCTAGTAGAAAATAGTGGTTCGCCAGTATCGAGACGTGCTTTGCTATCTTGAAAGCGGTCTTGATACATAACAGGTTTTGTGTTGCGGTAGAGCGTAGTGGCGATCGAGTAGTCGCTCCCAGAACCTTGTGTATTGAGCAACAGATCGGGACGCCCGTCATTGTTGTAATCTGCCGAACTCGATCGAATAATTGCAGAGGAGAGGTTGTTAGCCAGAACTCCATCTGGGGTAAATTGCACACCACCGTTGTACGTGCCATTGCTGTAGATTTCGTACTTAAAAGTGTTGTTGCCATTGTTAGTGATCGCAGATGTATCCAGCCTGCCGTCATTGTTGTAATCTGCCCAGACTGGACCATAACCATCTCTTCGATTAGCTTCGCTAAAGCCATATTCGCTCAACTTTTGGCCGGTGTTGTTGTTGTAGGTTCCGGTGTTGTCGTAGATGTACCTGTTTCCGAGGATATCTAGTTTGCCATCATTGTTGTAGTCTCCCCAGATAGCCGAAGATAAACCAGATATCGCGTTCGTGTCGGTGAAAAGTTTGTCAGCATCAAAAATTTGCAAGGTGGTAGAGCTTTGAGGGCCAATATTGGCATTATCCGCACTAGCGATCCGAAACGCGATTTCTTCTGTTCCCTCACCTTGAGTATCCGGCAAAATCTTAATTGTGAAAGTTGTAGTAGCTTCGCCTGGCTTAAAGGTGACGGTGACTTGACCAGAGTCACTGGAGGCAAAGTTCCAATCTGTTCCCTCAGTCGCTGAACCACCAGTAACAGGTTGTATGTACACCTGGGAAATTTTGTTTAGAGCCTCCGGAGTCCCAGTGCGAGTGAGAGTAATTTGTTTCTCACCACTTTCATTGACTTGGTAAGTAGCTTGGGAAAATTTTACCGTGGGAATACCAAGTAGCGGTCCGCTGTCGTTATCGGCGATCGCTACCGTCACGTCTGGACCACTTGTGTTATATTTGGTATCAGAAGTAGATACATAGTGAGAAATTTTAGCGCTGTGCGCGCCTTCCACAATCGTATCGTCAACCGCCTTCACTGTAACGCTTTGAGGGACATTCCAATTATCCGCAGTGAAAGTTAGAGGAGCGATCGCCGCTATCTGCTGATCTGTTGTGAATTTGATAGTTACCGGGGCGATCGGCTGCGACATTAATTTGATGTCATAATTGCCATTCGCGCCACCTTCTGTAGCAGTTGTACTCGTAGGTGTAATGAGCACATATGCTGCGTCGTTGTCGAAAATATCTACTTTTACATCCTGAACTGGCGTGCCACTATAGTTAGGGTCTGGACTGCTAACAATGTGAGCGATCTTGCCGCTGTGCGTACCTTCGGCTTTGCTATCGTCAGTAGCGGTGACAGTGACTATTTGCGGGCTATCCCAGGTACTGCTGTTGAAATTAATCGCAGAAACCGGATTAATTTCACTCCCGGTATTAAAGCTGAGGCTAACAGGTGCGCTCGGTTGGCTGTTGAGCTTGACTGTATAACTGCCCGTCGCACCGCCTTCTGTAGCAGTTGTACTCGTAGGTGTAATGGTAACACCTGCTTTTTCGTTGTCGGTAATTGCTACATTTACATCCTGAACCGTCTGACCGCTATAGTTAGTGTCTGTACTGGTAAGAGTGTGAGCGATCGTACCGCTGTGAGTGCCTTCGGTTTTGAGATCGTCGGTAGCGGTGACAGTGATTGTTTGGGGATCTTTCCAGTTAGTGCTGTTGAAAGTAATCTCAGAAATCGGATTAATTTGACTGCCTGTCTGGAAGCTGAGCTTAACATCTGCTTTCGGTTGAGTGTTGAGCTTGACTGTATAACTGCCCGTCGCACCGCCTTCTGTAGCAGTGGTACTCGTAGGTGTAATGCTAATACCTGCTGTGTCGTTGTCGGTAATACCTACATTTACCTCCTGAACTGCCGTGCCACTATAGTTAGGGTCTGAACTGGTAACAGTGTGACCTATCTTGCCGCTGTGAGTACCTTCGGCTATGCTATCGTCGGTAGCAGTGACAGTGATTGGTCGGGGACTATTCCAGTTAGTGCTGTTGAAAGTAATCTCAGAAATCGGATTAATTTGAGTGCCTGTATCGAAGTTGAGCTTAACGTCTGCATTTGGTTGGCTGTTGAGTTTGACTTTATAACTGCCCGTCGCGCCGCCTTCTGTAGCAGTTGTACTCGTAGGTGTAATGATCACACTTGCTGTGTCGTTGTCGGTAATCGCTACATTTACATCCTGAATTGCCGTGCCACTACTATAGTTAGGGTCTGAACTGAAAACAGCGTGACCTATCTTGCCGCTGTGAGTACCTTCGGCTATGCTATCGTCGGTAGCAGTGACAGTGATTGGTCGGGGACTATTCCAGTTACTGCTGTTGAAAGTAATCCCGGAAATCCCCTTAATCTGACTGCCTGTATTGAAGATGAGGTTAACAGGTTCATTGGGTTCGCTGTTGAGCTTGACTGTATAACTGCCCGTCGCACCGCCTTCTGTAGCAGTTGTACTCGTAGGTGAAATAATCACATCTGCTGTGTCGTTGTCGGTAATCGCTACATTTACATCCTGAACTGCTGTGCTGCTATACTTAGTGTCCGCACTGTCAACACGGTGAGAAATCTTACCCGTGTGCGTGCCTTCAGCTTTGCTATCGTCGGTAGCAGTGACAGTGATTGTTTGGGGAGCATTCCAGGTACTGCTGTCGAAATTAATCGTAGAAATCGCGTTGATTTGACTGCCTGTATCTAAGATGAGCTTAACAGGTGCATTCGGTTGGCTGTTGAGCTTGACTGTATAACTGCCCGTCGCACCGCCTTCTGTAGCAGTTGTACTCGTAGGTGAAATAATCACATCTGCTGTGTCGTTGTCGGTAATAGCTACATTGACATCCTGAATTGTTGTGCCGCTATAGTTAGGGTCTGAACTGCTAACAAAGTGAGTTATCTTGCCGCTGTGCGTGCCTTCGGCTTTGCTATCGTCGGTAGCAGTGACAGTGACTGGTTTGGGATCATTCCAGTTACTGCTGTCAAAAATAACAGGCGGGGGCGGATTTATTTCAATTCCAGTAAAGTTAATGGTAACAGGGAGCTTCGGCTCAGACGTTAACTTGAGCTCATAACTGCCCGTCGCGCCGCCTTCTGTAGCAGTTGTTTGCGTGGGAGTAATAGAAATACCAGCGGTATCATCGTCTTTATTGGTAATGCTAACATCCGCTGCATCTAGCTTATAATTCGGATCGTCGCTAACAGCAAGCTCTGTGACAATTTTGTAGTCAATATTGCCGTCAACTATGCTATCATTAACCCCGGTTACTGTTACTGGTTGCGCTGTCTTCCAGGTAGCCGGAGTGAAAGTTATGCTGGCAGGGGAAACAGTTCCCTCGGCAGCATTATCCGTGTTCAAACCGATAGTCACATCAGCAGTTGGCTGAGTATTCAGAACCACAGTAAAGTTAGCCTTTGTGCCATCTTCACCAGTAGTTAATCCCGCCGTCGGATTAATTGTAATTCCCGGAGTTTCATTGTCACTGTTGGTGACGGTTACATCTTCAGGATCGAGGTTATTGTAATTAGGATCGGTGCTGGAAGCAGCCTTCGTGACAATTTTGTAAGGTTGAGGGCCATCAGCTACTGCATCGTCAACACCACTCACTGTTATTGTTTGTTCACTGTAGTTAGCAGGAGTGAAAGTTATGCTAGCAGGGGAAACTGTTCCTTCGGCAACATTGGAACTACTCAAATCAATCGCAACATCAGCAGTGGGTTGAGAGTTGAGTTTGACGCTGAAGGTAGCAGTGCCATCGAGTTCACTTGTAGTTAATGCTGTTGGGTTAATAGTAAAGCCAGCCGTATCATCATTAGTAATAGTTGTGGTAGCGGTAGCAGTGGTAATTGTCGGTGTTACGCCTGGGCTTGTGGGACTTGAAAGGGTGACGGCTATGGTTTCGTCGGGTTCAGCTAGGGTGTCGCCTAATACATCCAGAGTAATGGTTTTGGATGTTTCATCGGCGGCAAAATTAATTGTGCCGGTAGGAGTAGTTGCCTCTGAAGTGCCCGCGATGTTGTTGTAATCGCTGACGTTTGTAGCTGTTCCGGTAATGTCATAATTGACGCTACTTGCCCCGCCTGTGTTGCCGCTGCGAGTCGCAGTGAAAGTCAGAGGTTTTGTGCCGCTATTACCTTCAGGAATGCTGGGAGTACCAGCGGCGATGGCATAAGAAACAGTACCGTTTGCTGCAATAGTTAGTGTTGTTTGAGGCGTTGTACCTGCAATGCCTCCGGTGATTGTGCCGAAGTTGAGAATTGCGGTTTCGGCGTTTTCAGGGAGATTGTCAGGTTTGATAGTAACTGCAACATTCTGAGTAAGAGTAGCAGTACCGGCGGGGAAAGTAATAGTAGTAGGCGAAAAGGTGTAGTCGGAATTTTCGGTGGCTGTGCTGCTGGGGTCGATGACAATTGGTACAACTACATTGTTTAAAGGAGTGCCGCCGCTGAGAGTAACGGGAATTACTGTATCCGCAGATCCTTCTGTACCGCTGTAATTTGCAGTACCAAAATTGACTGTATTTGGTGTGTTTAGGAAAACAGAAACGTTATGTGAAAAGCTTGTCACCGCTAAATCAGGTAAACCGTCCTCGTCAAAATCCGGTAAACCCTTCCCGTCTAACTCAGGTAAACCGTCCTCATTCAAATGCTTCACAGCAACAGCAGTAGGAGTCGGTCCGGCATCTAAATCAGCAGTCTGGGTAAATGTGCCGTCGCCATTCCCCAACAGAATTGAAACCTTGCCATTTTTCCCGACAGCCAAGTCTTGCTTGGAGTCACCATTGAGATCCGCAACGGTGACAAAAGTGGGACTCGATCCCACGGGAATTTCGGTAGTAGTAAAGCCCCCACTACCATTTCCCCGCAGAATTGAGATGCTGTTAGACTCATAGTTCGTCACAGCCAAGTCGGGGATGTTGTCATTATTAAACTTCCCCACAGCCAGAGAATATGGCCGCGACCCCACTGTAATATTATTAGCAGCGCCAAAACTCCCACTGCCATTCCCCAGTAAAATTGAAACGCTGTTAGAACTATTTGGCATACTGCTCGTCACAGCCAAGTCTTGTTTGCCGTCGACATCAAAATCAGCAACGGCAATAGATTCAGGAAATTTTACTACCAAAAAGTTTTGAGGAAGTGCAAAAGTGCCATCACTATTCTGCAATAGAATTGAGACGACACCATTAGTATTCGTGGAACCGGTGGCGCGATAACTAGCTAAAGCTAAGTCTGCCCTCTTGTCACCATTAAAATCTGCCGCAGCAATGTATGTAGGCGCAATCAGCGAGTCGAAAGATAGATCGACGGGAGCGCCCAAGCCAGTGCTACTCCCATAAAATATTGAGACAGAACCATTGCCATTATCTACAACCAAGTCGTCATACTTATCTTTATTATCAAATAAATCATTAAATTTAGCGACAGCGAGAGTCTTACTTCCCCGTGGCAACAGAGTAGCGGCGCCAAAGCTACCCGTGTCATTTCGTAACAGAATTGATGTGCCTGGACTTGAGCCTCCGGGACCGCTCAAGTTACTAAAAGCTAAGTCTGGTTTGGTGTCGCCATTAAAATCACCGACACCGGCTGAGACAGGATAGCGCCCTGCACCAAAATTAGTCGCCGCACCAAAACTATTCAAAACATACTCGTAACCTGCTAATACTTCGGCTTCAAATACCAGCGGTGTTTCAATTTTCCCGGTTCTGACTTCCAGTTCCCAATCGCCACCCTTTGCTACACTTCCGGTGAGGTTTTGGGAAGCTGCAACCGACGCGCCGGTTAATTCACTCAAGCGTTTGAGAAATGCTTTACCTGTCTCGCCTGCTGCTACACAGCACCCGTACAGTAGGATCTGAGGTCGATTTTTGCCCATCGAGTGGGTTTGTGGCGAAAACCATTGCTGTAGAGAATCCCGATCGCACTCTATATCATCTAAACTCAAGCTACCGTCGCCCAGTTGCAAGCTACCGGGAGCACCGTGAGAAATGATGTGAATGCTGTCAATATTGCTGCGAAGAGCTAAAATTTCAGTAATTTGGTCGATCGCATCCCGGTTCCCATCCAAAACAACTACTTCCGTACCCGGTGTTACCCCGGCAATCAAACTTTGATAATTTTCAACTTGAGTGTCGATAAAGGCGATCGAGCTTACTGAAACTTGATTATTTAAATTTGGCATACTGCACCTACTAATAGCTAAAAAAAGACAATAATTCCCCTGTTTCGCGACTTGCGTCCGAAACACTTTCTGAAGGTTGTAGTAACCATAACTGTTTTTTCTAAAAATCTCTATAAAGTTTTCTTTATAAACACTTTTTTAATTAAAGTTTTGATAAAGATGGGGAATTTTATTAAGTAATATTACGGATGAGCCAGCGCGAGGTGGATTACATAACACAAAAACACTTCAATAGCAAGTGTGATTAGACTGAAATATTTTCCTCCCGTGCAGACTATGGGAAGGAGCATCTAGGAGTAGAGGTTCAGAGGTTTACTAGCAGAGTTTGAGCGATTTTTGGAAGACGCTGTGCGATCGCATCTGGGCCGATTTCTTTTGATACAATTGTCGAAGCGTCTGGATTAGAAGCGGGAACAGTTTCTAGTATACTTTTGCAGTTGGAATTGTTGGGATTAGTTTCTCTGAAACAGGGGTTAAAAACCCCTGTTATACTCTCGTGATCCCGAGTTTCTCCGAATGCCGAAATCTGCGTAATCAACCCGAAATCGCTCTTAAATCAATCCGAAATTTACGGCACTAATACTGTTAGCAGAAACTCCGGCCAGATAAGCTAAAACTTCCCCTGTTTGTGCCAACCGGATTAAAGTCGAACCGCTATCTTCGGCAATGGCCAATTGCGAGAAACTCAACCCATTACCCAATACTAACAAGTCTTTACCGACTTCAAAATCAGTAATCGTATCAGTACCGGAATTGGTAGAGAGTAGGAACTTATCTACTCCCATTCCTCCTACCAAAGTATCAAGTCCTAAACCGCCATTGAGTAAATCATCTCCCTTACCTCCGTAAAGAATATCATTACCATCATCGCCGTTCAAAATGTCAGCACCACGGTTGCC
>NZ_JAUBPR010000297.1:0-1188 GCF_036700845.1 Microcoleus sp. S13_C5 | reverse complement strand
GGGAGCATCCCGGTTTTGTAAAAGTGCTATGCAGAGAGGATAATAGGTAGAGCGTCAACAGAAGCGTGAACTGCATTTGTAGGAGGAGTGGCTATGACCCCTGAACAGAAGGAGCGTTTAAAAGCTTGTGCTGCTGAGATTGCCGAGATTATGTACACAAATACTCCGGTCTCAGAATTATCAAGTCTGGAAACAATCGAAAAGCATATTCGAGAGCAATGGCTAGAATTAGTCGGGCCGGAGGTTGGTTTTTTTTTATCAAACAGGCAACAGGAACAGAATCAGGACGGTCTCGCACAGTAAAAAGTTGCATTGGTAAGCTAATAATTACTGAAAAACAAGCCGAAAAATTGGGAGTCAAAAAATCTACTCGTTTAGCTCCATTATTTGAAAAATGCTGCCTCCGTCAGGTGGCTAATCTCTCTTATGAGAAAGCTGAGAGTGAAATAGAAGCCCAGACGGGAGTGCATATAGGTCACACTTGTTTACACCGATTAGTGGAAAAGCAAGAATGGGCGTCCAGAATAGCTACTTCGGAGGTAAAGGAAACCAGTGTGGATGGGGGGAAAGTCCGTCTCAGAAAAGAAGAGGGAGAGGGCAGTCACTGGCTTGACTATAAGGCTGTGCGACTGCACGACAGTTATTACGGGGCATTTTTTCTTGACAATCAAGCGTTAATTAATTATGTGAACAGTCAGCCTTTATCAGAGGTACTAACCTGTTTGGGGGATGGTCATGATGGCATTTGGAATATTATTGTCCAGTTGAATCCTGACGGGGCGCGGCGGGAAATTTTAGATTGGTATCACTTAGTTGAAAATCTATGTAAGGTCGGTGGGTCGTTGAAGCGTCGGGCGCAGGGTAAGGAGTTTCTGTGGCAAGGACGAGTCGAGGAAACCATCAATTTATTTAAGCCTTGCCGTCAAAAACAAGCCCAGAACTTTTGTGCTTATTTGGAGAAGCATCGCCGACGGATTGTTAACTACGAGCAAATGTCAACACAAAAGGTTTGCTCCATCGGTTCCGGAGCTGTAGAGTCGGCAGTAAAACAAATTGATAGAAGGTTAAAAATTTCAGGAGCGCAGTGGTTGATGAAAAATGTTAATCAAATGCTTAAGCTTCGGTGCGCCTACCTTAACGGATCAATATCCGTTTGATGCTCAAAAGCGCAAAACCGGGATGCTCCCG
>NZ_JAUBPR010000014.1:0-90341 GCF_036700845.1 Microcoleus sp. S13_C5 | reverse complement strand
GACTGAATCTGTCTTGAGTACTCGTTCTGGTCGGATTCCTCCTTCTCTTGTGCCACGCTAACCCCGTGAACTTCTACCTTTTTCTCAAATCTATGCGGTCAGACATTTTCCTAACTGGTTAACGATTTTTTTCAGTTTACCTCATTTTAAAATATTCTCATAGATCTTGGAAATGACTATATATTTCTTTTGATGCTATCGCCTGAACTACTGCGCCAATGCCAGTGTGATAAATACCTTCTACTACATCACGCTCAAGCTCAATTAGATGCCTAAACTTTAAGCCAGCTAACTCAAGACTTAAAGATTCTTTAGATTGCATCGAATCTACTGAATTTCCGCCGCCAGTACCATGCTTCAACTGATCGGGTGTATAAGCCTCAAGCAGAAACACACCGTTTCGCTTTAACCCTGCTTCAACTTTTTTATGAAGTTGTTTTCTTATTGAAGAGGGCAATGGACAAAATATAGATACAATTCCGTCCCATTTATTCTCGCCTAAATCATAATCGGCTAAATTAGCATGAATAAACTCAACAACTACCCCGTTCTCCTCAGCCAACTTTCTGGCTTTATTCAAACCAACTAGAGAGGCATCTACAGCGGTTACAGAGTAACCCTGTTTCGCAAGGAAAACAGCATTCCGCCCTTCTCCTTCGGCCAAGCTCAGAACTTTACCTTTTGGAATACTGGTGACGTTTGCTTCCAAAAACTTGTTCGGGTTTGTGCCATATACGTACTCTTGGGCACTGTATCTTTCATCCCACATCTATTTTCTCCAATTGTTGCTGTTGGCACATTTGATGCCAAAAAAATATAACTATGTATTCAACCGCAGATATGCTGGATAATACCATTACCTTCGGTGGATTATCCCTCATATCTGTTGAACAACATCTTATTTTTAAGGAATTAAACAGAAACTTTGCAGGTTAAGTCCGGGTTCTTGGGTGTTATCCATCGCTTCTGATAGTTAATCCTGGAAATCAGGGGTGTTATTTGTCACTTTTGCTGGATACCACTCCCTATATTGGTCTTATCCGGCATTAACGTAATGTCGCAATCTACCGCTCCTATACGGCTTTGCCGCTTGCTGGAGGCAGAGCCTTCGCGGAGCGTGCAGGGCGGAGCAGGAACGAGTACGATCGCCCCTAGTTGTAAGTTGGGTTGAGCTTGTCACGTCCTTACTTATGGCTCAGTAGATAACGTGAAACCAAACATGACTCGATTGGGCGATCGCACAGGGTTGAGGTGGAGAAGCATTTATGAGTGTCGGGTTTCATCCTTCAACCCCGCCCGCATCTCCAGCATCTCCAGCACTTTGGGGATGGCAGTAATCTCATTGGACTTGGCATCTAGCTTCAAAAGAATGGAAGGGGTGGCTTATTACGCGATCGATCGGTTCAGGAGAAGTGGGCTGGTTATTGTGCCAAGGCAAGCATAAGCTGTACCATCCATGAACTCAGACACGCACACGCGATCGAACTGGTTGATGAAGGAGTCAGTCTCAATACTATCGGCAAGCGTCTCGGCTATCCTTAGAGGAATATTAGAAAAAATACTAGCCTGTTGCCTGCGATACTAAGTTGTTGGAGCGAATTCAGTAGGGTCAGACAAGTCAATTTCAAGAAGCCTTGAGTTTTGTCAACAGACCTTGATTATCTAGCGAGAGATTAAAGACCGCGAAGGTGAGGGGGCAGCATTGGGTAATCTGGGAAATGTTTACGCTTCCCTGGGCAACTCTATGCCTTGGCGATCGAGTACCATCAGCAGTCGTTGACCATGGCCCGTGAGATTCATGACCGCCAAAGTGAAGGAGCCGAACATGATTAAACTCTCTGGAATTAAAGTTTTAGCCCCAATTTACGAAAGTGCCAATTCCCTGGTCTATCGAGGGATTCGAGAACAAGATCACAAAGCAGTAATTCTCAAAGTTCTGAAACAAGACTATCCCACCCCCTCTGAGCTAACCCGATATAAGCAAGAATATGAAATCACCTGCAATCTGGACATAGATGGTGTGGTAAAAGCTTATGGCTTAGAACCGTATCAAAGAACTTTGGTTATCCTCTTAGAGGATTTTGGCGCATCATCCTTAAAACAATTGATGAATGACCGTGTAGGGACGCATGGCATTGCAACCCTACCAGAATTTCTCAACATCGCTATCAGAACGGCTGAGATTTTAGGTACTATTCACGCTGCCAATGTCATCCACAAAGATATTAATCCTGCCAACATCGTCTTTAACCCAGAAACAGGAATTATCAAAATCATTGACTTTGGTATCTCCACTCAATTAACCCGCGAAAATCCTACGCTGAAAAATCCCAATGTTTTAGAAGGCACTTTAGCCTATATGTCACCGGAGCAAACGGGACGAATGAATCGTTCTTTAGATTACCGCACTGACTTTTACTCTCTCGGCGTTACCTTCTACGAACTACTTACGGGACAGTTACCTTTTGAAAGTACCGATGCGTTGGAACTGGTGCATTGCCATATCGCCAAACAGCCCATACCCCCTCATCTTTTAGGAGGAGGAGAGGGGGAGAGAGGCAGAGGGGGAGAACCTTGTCCTAAAGCCGTTTCGGATATTGTGATGAAGCTGATGGCGAAAATGGCAGAGGAACGATACCAAAGTGCTTGGGGCGTCAAAGCCGATTTAGAAGAATGTCTCTTTCAGTTACAAGCTAATGGGACTATAGCAGATTTCCCTCTCGGTTCTAAGGATATTTCCGACAAGTTTCAAATTCCCCAAAAGCTTTACGGACGAGACTCAGAAGTTAAAACTTTACTAACAGCATTTGACCGAGTGAGTCAAGGCACAACTGAAATGATGCTAGTGGCGGGTTATTCCGGAATTGGTAAATCAGTGTTGGTTGCCGAAGTTCATAAACCCATCACTCAAAAGCGCGGCTATTTCATCTGGGGAAAATTTGACCAGTTTCAGCGTAATATTCCCTACTCAGCTTTTGTCAGCGCCTTTCAGGGATTGATGCGCCAACTGTTAACCGAAAGCGAAGCACAACTAAACCTTTGGCGAGAAAAACTCCTGGCTGCTTTGGGTTCCAACGGACAAGTGATTATTGAAGTGATTCCGGAAGTGGAACTGATTATAGGCAAGCAACTACCCGTGCCGGAATTAAGCCCCGCTGAGTCCCAGAATCGCTTTAATCTGGTTTTCCAAAACTTTATTCGGGCTTTTTGTGCAAAAGAGCATCCTTTAGTCATTTTTCTAGACGATTTGCAGTGGGCAGACTCCGCTACCTTCAAGTTAATTGAACTGATGATGACGGATGCGGATACACAATACCTATTTCTCATTGGAGCTTATCGAGATAACGAAGTCACCCCCACTCATCCATTGATGATAACTCTTGATGGGCTACGGAATGGGGGGGTAACTGTCAATCTTATTACCTTAGCTCCCTTAAATAGCCAGCATATTAGCCAGTTAATTACCGAGACTTTGCACAGTGATGCCTCTTCAGTAAAACCCTTGGCCGAGTTGGTAGTTCATAAAACTGGAGGCAATCCTTTCTTTGTCTATGAGTTTCTCAAAACCCTACATACCGAAAACCTGATAACTTTTGATTTTGAACGTCACGGCTGGCAGTGGGATATTTCAAACATTGAAGCTAAGGGCATTACTGACAATGTGGTGGAGTTGATGATTGGTAAGGTGAAGAAACTGCCTCCAGTTACACAGCAAGTTTTACGCTTAGCAGCTTGTGTAGGTGCTGATTTCGACTTAAACACCCTTTCTATCATCAGTGAAAGATCTACATCGGAAGTTTATAAAGACCTAACAGCAGCAGTTCAGTCCGGGTTAATCTTGCCCACATCCGAGTTGGATGAAGAACTGTTAATTCAAGATTATAAATTCCTGCATGACCGGGTGCAGCAAGCAGCTTACTCGCTAATTGACGAAAAAAATCAACAAGAAATCCACTTGAAGATTGGTCGCATTCTGTTGAAAAATTTTGAAAAATATGAGTTAGAAGAACGAATTTTTGATGTAGTCAATCACCTGAACAAAGGACAATCATTGCTCAGTGATAAATCGGAAAAAGAACAATTAGCTATATTGAATCTAATCGCTGGAAGAAAAGCTAAATTCTCTTCAGCCTATCAACCCGCATTACTATACATAACGAACGGGCTGAAACTTTTCCCCCCTAATAGCTGGGAGGAAAACTCTCACCTGACATTTTCATATCACCTTGAAAAAGGTGAAATAGAATATTTAAATGCTAGCTGGGACGAAGCTTTATTAACTTTTGATGAAGCCCTTGAGCATACCAATAGTTTGTTGGATCGGTGTAAAGTCAATGAATATAAAGTGACGTTATATCGAATGAAAAATGATTTGGAATCCTCCTTATATCTGGGAGTACAGACGCTCGATCTATTGGGAATCAAGTTGAAAGCTTTTCCTGAAGAATATGAACTTATAGCAGAAGTGAATCATGCTAATGAGACAATCGCTGCCAGGAAAATTGAAGATTTTATAGACCTTCCTGAAATGCAAGATCCTGAAAAACTTGCTGCTATGGTACTCCTCAGAGAATGTGTACCTCCATCTTACTTTTTAGGGTCTAGATTGCTGTTCATACTAGGCATAAAAATGATTGAGCTATCGCTCGCCTATGGAAACAGTCCTCACTCTTCAGTTGGGTATATATATTATTCGTTAACACTTGCCTTTGTAGCGCAAGATTTTGAAACAGCCTATAAATTTGGAAATTTAGCCTTGAGATTGAACGATGAAAAGTATCAAATGAAGCGTTATGAAGCATTAATTTTGAATATGTGGGGAGGATTTGTTTCCCATTATACTGAACATCTCGATCGCTCTAAAGAGCATTTAATGAGAGGTTATTATAGCGGTGTAGAAAACGGTGCCTATCAATGGGCAGGATATTGTGCAATCAACTTTTTGTTTATGTGTTTTTGGGGGACTGATTCCTTAAAAGAATTATCAGAAAAAATTGATAAGATGATACCCGGGTTAAAAAAAGTCGATCCCAACATGGTGCAATATTATTATGCGATTAAAGCGACCATTTATAATTTGATTGAACCCGTTGAGGATTGGAGTGTTCTTGATGAATCCTTATGGCCGAATGCCAAGGAGATCATTAAGTCTTGCCTTGAAAAAAATGATTTATTCACGGTATTTATAGAATTAGCCTGTAAATTGTCTTTAGCCAACTGGTATTCAGATTATGAGAAAGCGATAGACTATGCTAACTCTGCCGAAAAATATTTGATAGGCGCGACGGGGATTTTTATTAATCCGGCTTTCCATTTTCATCAATGTCTAGCCTTATCAGTTGGGTATGACTGTGCTGAGGGTGAAAAACAGCCACAGTATGTGGAGAAGATTAAATCGAATCTTGAGAAATTCAAACTCTGGAGTAAACATTGTCCGAGTACCTACCTTCATCAACGTCTGCTAATCGAAGCTGAGTTGGCGCGAATTACAGGCAATGTTTTGGAAGCGCAGGATTTGTATGACCAAGCGATCGAGTCAGCCCGAGAAAATAAATTTTTGCAGAATGAAGCGCTAGCGTCGGAACTAGCAGCTAAGTTTTGGTTAGGTAAAGGTAAAGAGAAGATTGCTAAAGTCTACATGAGTGAAGCCCGCTATGGCTACCAACGCTGGGGCGCTAAACGCAAGGTGGAAGATTTGGAGGAAAAATACCCGCAGTTGCTGCCAAAATCATCTGCTGAAAATAGCATTACTTCCACGCGCATGGTAACAAGCAGTACCTTAAGTGGCACTCAGTCAGGGGAAGCTTTGGATCTAGCCACCGTGATGAAAGCCTCTCAAGCCATTTCCGGCGAAATTGTACTGGATAAATTACTCACCTCCTTGATGAGAACTCTCATGGAAAATGCCGGGGCGCAAGTTGGTTCTCTGATTTTAGAATCTCAGGAAAAATTGCTGATTGAAGCAGAAGTATCTGTTGATTCAGAACAAGTCACTGTCTTACAGTCAATCAACATTGAAAATAGCGAACAACTGCCACTAGGTGTCATCCAATATGTTGCAAGAACTCAAGAGGATGTCGTTTTATCTGATGCTACTAACGAAGGAGTTTTTACTCGTGAACCCTATATTGTTAAAAATCAGCCCAAGTCACTCTTATGTATTCCTATTATTAATCAAGGCAAACTGATCGGTATTGTATATCTAGAAAATAATCGGACTGCAGGGGCATTTACCCCAGATAGATTGGAAGTTTTAAAAATCTTATGCTCACAAACAGCTATTTCGATTGAAAATGCCAGACTCTATCAAAGCTTAGAAGATAAAGTTAATGAAAGAACCGCTCAACTAGCTCAAGCTAACGGAGAAATTAGTACCCTGAATCGAAAACTCAAAGCCGAAAATGTCCGCATGAGTGCAGAACTCGATATCATCAAACAACTGCAACAAATGGTGTTACCCAAACAGTCAGAACTCGTAGCAATTGAAGGCTTAGAAATAGCTGGATTTATGGAACCAGCAGATGAAGTTGGCGGCGATTACTATGATGTACTGCCACAGGATGGTCAAGTCAAGATTAGCATTGGTGATGTCACCGGACATGGTTTAGAAAGTGGCGTGTTGATGATTATGGCACAAACGGCTGTCAGGACGCTTCAGAAAATGGACGAAACAGATCCAGTGAAGTTTTTGGATATCATAAACCAGACACTTTATGACAATCTTCAGCGCATTAACTCGGATAAAAACATGACTTTAGCCATCTTAGATTATGCCGGAAGTGTCCTGAAATTAAGCGGACAACATGAGGAAATGATCGTGGTGCGCGCTGATGGAACATTGGAGTGCATAGACACGATGGATTTAGGCTTTCCCATTGGCTTAGTAGAAGAGATTGGTGACTTTATTTCTCAAACAGAAGTGCTGTTGAATCCTGGAGATGTGGTGGTGCTTTATACTGATGGAATTCCCGAAGCTAAAAATATTAATAAAGCGCAGTACGGATTAAAAAGGTTGTGGCAAGTGGTGGTTGAAAATCGTCACCGTTGTGCCGCAGAAATTCAGGAAGCTGTTATTGCTGATGTGCGACAGTATATTGGTGTTCAGAGGGTGTTTGATGATATTACTTTGGTGGTGATGAAGCAGAAATAGAGTATTAATTAGCGGGAGCTGGCGAGATTCTACTTTTTATACTTTTGCGATTTTAGCCACTTACACTACATTCTCTCACGAACTTGATCGGTGCCGTAGTCCACATTCCGCACCCCCAAATGGTACATACACTACTTGACCATCTCAAAGTGAATCATCGGAGAAAATAAGGAGTAGAAATACTCAAAAATCTCGATCATTCAGCATCACCCAGTTGTCCATTCTGGAAATTTGACGTGAGGGCGTGAGTTAAATAGTCCTGTCGGTTAAAATTGCGTTAGCGGAGCGAAGCTAGCCTTAGGCATCGTCACAAACCAAGTTTACGACCTCACAGTAACTTGATTGATGACCAAAATGCGTTAACTGTGGGTGCATCTGAGTTTGGTAAATATATCCAGTGGAAAGTTGACCATTGAGATAAGCACAGCGAAGAGAAAGGATAGATGCAACACTCTCAATATTCCACGCTCGCCCTGATAGTTTCACCCGCTCGTCCAATTTGTTTTATCGTTGATTCAACTGTTCCAGAACCCATTTATCTTAGGGATTATTCTTTATAGAATAGGTAATTAATTATACGGTTACGATGGGTTTATCAATAATTGCATAATCTTTTAAATGCCGCATTTTTCAATTTCTTAAATAAATTGATTGCTTCATTTACTTGACCGAACCATAACATACTTTCTGCGTATTTTAATCGTTTAAATGAACGCCAGGCTTTGTACAAATGTTCTTTCAAATGATACCAATCTAAGATTTATTATCTTTGTTCAGTCACTCCAATTTCTTGAAACAGGTTCCAAATTCCAGGATGACCATCTCCTATACAATACATAGGATGTAACAACTTTTGGCTATTAGCCCACTCAATTAAATCTTCATTTTTTTGAAAAAATGATCCATAATAAACCTTATCTAAACAAACTGCTTTATAATCTTTTCAATAACAAGACTCACCCTTGTTATCGTTACATAGCAGGATTTTTCCCCATCTAATCTAATTTATTGGACTCCTTGTTTTGATGTAGGGAATTCAAAATATTGGATATTTACTAATCTTTGTAATGTACTATGAGAAAGTCGGATTCCTGTAAATTTTTCTAAATCTTTTTCCCCTCTTGCATAAGATTCATTAGCACTGATTAAAATAACACATTTTTCCATCATGGGGCTGAGTTGACTACAAGATTTTAATCAGAAATATTTCGCTTGATTCTCTGTAATATTGAGCAACCAGATTACGGATTAAAATCTTCGGTTTCTTCCTGTTTTAATTCCTGATATTAAAAAAAAGCGACCTAATCCTGGTTCCACTTCTGATAACTTTTTTTACCTAGAGATTTTTCGATCCTTTCAAAACTTAAAAACTAGGTTGAATCTGTATTTCTATAAAGAATTGCTGCGACTTGTTTTAAGTGTGCTTTTAGGCACGGTTGGTCTTCGGTTGTCATTTTTTTACCAGATTTTTTTACCAGTTTTACTAGCTTTTTTATTTTCGCCCTTTTTTCAGAGATTTGCAAAACAGAGATGCACCCGGTGAATAATAACTATTAGTCGTGACTACCAACTTACTGTGGTTAGATCACCGATATGATATTATGTATCACAAAAACCGGGTTGATGAAGCCAACCCTCTTCAAAAAAAAGGTGATCTATGGAATTTAAAGATTTTCTGGCTTTGCTGCATCCTATTTTAGCGGTAGCGATTGTTTTTCCTATGCTTGGTGTTGTTCTCAATATGGCGTGGCAAACTATGCAGCGTCGGAAGCAAATTGCGATCGACACCAAGAGCAAAATTCCACCTGTAGTCGGTTCAGAACACGTCAAAGCAGGTCGAATTCTGTCAGGTTCTGTGGTAGGAGTAACGTTGTTGGGTCTAGCCTACCCGATTTTTGAGCATATTTGGAGCGAACAGGTTTGGAGCAAAAATTCCTTTCAGGTCATTTTCATTGTGCTGATGTTTGTTGCAACTGTCGCCTCTTTGGTCATGCTATATCGAGCTACACCCGCTTTATGGCGCGGCATATTTGCGACCCTAACAGGTACTGGTTTGGTGATTCTTGGCGCTCAAGATGGCGTTTATCGACTAACCAATGAATGGTATTGGTCTCACTACTACATTGGCATCACCGCTGCGCTAATTATGGTTTTCTCCCTTGCCATCATTGAAGACATTTACAAAGACCGCTCAAATCGCTGGCGCACTACCCATGTCATCTTGAACTCGATCGCCGTGCTGCTCTTTCTGGGACAGGGAATGACCGGAACCAGGGATTTATTAGAAATTCCTCTGAACTGGCAGAAACCCTATATTTATAGCTGTGATTTCGCCAATAAGACCTGCCCAAAGCCGTGAGCGATCGCATTACTTCGAGATTCCAGTCTAAAAGTAGTAGAAATTAGACCAATAAACCCGGTTTCTGAATGTAACAAAGTCCTGGTACTCACAGGAATGAGAACGAGAAACCGAGTTTATGATGCCCGGAGTGCGTCAGTTCTCATCAGTCATAAATCTTAATCATTGCGAGTCAAACCCTGAAGGCTAACTTGCAAAATCGACAAACCCAAAATTAGCAGAAACAAAACCAGCCCGATCGTACAAGCATAGCCAATTTCCAAATCATTAAAAGCCCGTTCGTAAAGATAATAAACAACAGTCTTAGAACTATTGCGAGGCCCGCCCTGAGTCATAATATAAACTTCTTCAAAAACCTTAGTAGCAGAAATCGCCGAAATTACCGCAACTAAAACTAGATACGGCTTCATCAGTGGCACAGTAATATCCCAGTGCTTTCCCAAACCATCAGAACCATCAATAGCAGCCGCCTCATAAAGTTCTGCCGGAATAGCTTGCAGCCCTGCTAAATAAATCACCATGTAATAGCCCAATCCTTTCCAGATAGTAACTGCCATGACGCTAAAGATTGCTAACTTCGGATTAGCCAGCCAAGAAACAGGAGGTAAACCCAACAATTCCCCCAACTGATTCAGCAGTCCAGTCTCAGCAAACAGCCACTTCCAAGCAATCCCGGCGACAACCATGGAAATCACCGCCGGCGTGTAGTATGCGGCTCGAAACCAGTTCATCCCCTTAAGTTTTTGGTTGCACAAAATCGCCATTCCCAACGGCACAACAACCAATACAGGCACAACGCAGGTGAGATACAGCAGCGTATTCGTCAAAGTTTGCCAAAATGTGCGATCGCCCCACAACCTCTCAAAATTCTTTAAACCCACCCACTGCGGCATTTGAGTTAAATCATATTCGTAGTTGGTAAAACTCAAATAAAAAGCTTGCACCGCCGGCCACAAAACAGTCAAGCTCAAAATAAATAAAGCAGGTAGCAAAAACAAATAAGGCGTCAAATAGCGTCGGGAAAAAGTCACAGACATAGTAATTCATAATTGGTAATTTTACTCGTTAACAGGCTATGCCTGGTAACGCATATCCGGAGGCTCGGCCTCCAATTTTCCTACTAACCAGCGAGGCAGAGCCTCTGGACATTGATTCCCAGGCTATGCCTGGGAACCAGTTATAAAACTCGCATTTGTAGGGTACTATTCGGCGCACCGGCACTGAGTCCTTGAAACGATTTCTTGTCCCCCCCTTATTAAGGGGGGTTAGGGGGGATCTAGACTTCGACCCTACAAATAATAATTATTTAACTCCCGAAAACAAAGCCTGCCAGTCTGCGGCAGAACTGGCATTTTCCCCCTCTTTCACCTCAAAAGTAACGTTGCAAGCTTGCGGTTGTTCCAAAGCCTCCACACACAATTCTGCAATATCTTCCCGACTGACTTTGCCCCTAATATTGTCTCCTTGCTCAAATATTAAAGCTTTGCCTCCCGGTTCTTCAGTCAAAGCGCAGGGTCTGACAATAGTATAAGGTATGCCGCTCGATCGCACACAATCTTCCCCTTTCAACTTCCAAGTCAAAATCCCCCCCAACATATCATTCATCCTGACTGCCGGTGGTTCTTCTTCCAAGTTAATTCCCGGGCGGCCAGGGCGGGTAACTCCTGCCGAACTCACCATCACAAATCGTGGCAAAGTCTGTCCCCCATCAGCTTTAATAGATTCTAACTCCAGTTGAAAAATACCCGGTGTAAATTTCGGGTTGAGCGCGCCATCATATTCAAACTTGCTCAACATTAACTGAAAAGAAAAAATACTGCTGGCATCAAATTTAGAGCCATCTTTGACAGTTTTGGCGCGGAATACGGGGATTAACTCATCAAAGGGAACGGTGACAGTAATCCAGATATTGTAAACAGTATCAAACGAATAGCAATACCCAATTCCATCCCATTTAGCTTCGTTGCGAACAATCAATTTGTAGCGCTTGCCGTCCCCTTTTACACGCAGTTGGAGGCCGCTAAATCCTGCGAGATTGATCGGAGTATCAAAGTTGCGGGTACGCACCGAAGCGAAGCCGCCCGAGTTGGCAGTAGAAACATTGCCTGTGAATATAGCTGTATTGTCTGTCAGCCGGATCGAACTTTCGCTGGTGCCACCCATCACGATGTCGTCGAGAGTTCCCCAAGTTTCTTTTAAATCTTGGCTGGGTTTTGTGAAGTCGAAAATTGTTTTTTCGCCTGCTTGAATTAGCTGGCGACGAACAGCTTGCACTAAATTATTGAGACCTTTGTATTCGACTATTTCGGGAACATCCACAACTTCCGGCATATAAAATTTGATGCCTTGATAATATTTTTCCCGCGTTGGGGTGTCTCCTTCTATCGGTTGAACTTTAGTGCCGGTACAGCAGATAACTGCTTCTATGCCCTCGGTTACTAGCGGTGTTAGAGTTTCTGGTAGAGTGATATCTCCTTCGACTAACTCGACATTATTGCCTAGAATTTCTGTTGCTCTTTTAGCATCTCTGACGAGGCAGCGTACTTTATATCCCCGCTGTTGCAGCCGCTTGACAACTCGCTTCCCCACGCCGCCGGTGGCACCGGCTACCAGTATCAGTTTGGGCTGGTCTTTTTTACTGTTGCTGCTGCTTCCAAATAGTTGTTGCAGCCAGCTAATGCTGCCAATGAAGGGAATGACGCCGAAATAAGCCAAGGTTTTGAGAAACCGGCCGGCATCCCATTGGGCGGTTTTTTTTTCAGTCATACTAGCTTCCTCTGAATTGGCTCAAATCTACTTAGCTGCTTTTGTATTTTAATCGAATTTTCGATTTTTGAATTTGGGCGATTTCCTAGCCTTCGGGAACCCCTGCGGGAAGATAGCTTCGCTAGCGCGGACTTTTTTTTACTGGACAATGGGTGTGGGATGAGTTTGGCTCAAGGGAATCTCAATAATCAACTCGGTTCCCTCTCCGGGGGCTGAAATGCAAGTCAATTTGCCACCGTGTTGTTCCACGGCAATTTCGTGGCTGATCGCCAAACCTATCCCCGCACCTTTGCCCACCTGTTTTGTGGTAAAAAAAGGCTCAAAAATTTTCTGGCGCACTTTTTCTTCCATACCCCAACCGTTGTCTTTGATCCGAACTGCTACGGCTTTTTCTCCGGGACAAAGTTCAGTCACAATCCGAATTTGTCCGTACTTAACTGGCTGTTCTTCGTCGCCGTGCGACGATAAATTATTGTTGACAAAGGCATCTTCGAGAGCATCAATTGCATTTGTCAGTACATTCATAAATACTTGGTTGATTTGAACTGCGTAACACTCAACCAAAGGCAGAGAGCCATATTCTTTGATGAGATGAATTGCTGGGCGATCGGGCTTCGGTTTGAGTCGGTTGCTCAAAATCAGCAAAGCGCTGTCCAATCCGTCGTGAATGTCAACTGGTTTAATGTCTGCTTCGTCAATTCTAGAGAAGTTTCGTAGGGACTGAACTATCTCGCGGATGCGGTTAGCTCCTACTTTCATTGAACCCAGCAACTTCGGTAAGTCTTCAACTATGAACTCTAATTCTACTGCTTCTATTTGTGCTTGAATTTCTGGCCAAGGCGAGGGATAGTGCAGCTCGTAAAGCTGCAATAAATTAATCATTTTTTGACTGTATTCATTAGCATAGCTAAGATTGCCGTAGATGAAGTTAATCGGGTTAGTGACTTCATAAGCTACCGCCGCCACCAACTGTCCCAAACTTGACATTCTTTCGCTTTGCACCAATTGAGTTTGCGCCCGCTTAAGCTCGGACATAGCTGTTTTTAAATTAGCAGTTTTTTCCCGTTCTCTGGCGACTGATGCTTCTAGTGCTGTATTTAATTTTTCGAGTTTATCGACTTGACACAGCACTATATTAATCATTGCTTTTTTCAGTTCCAATGCAGCGTCTATTTCGCATTGTTTCCAAGGCAACGATTTGTACCTCACATTTTCTTTCCACAGCTCGAAGGATTTCCGAGGAGACAGTCGAGGGTTGCCATCTTCATCGGTTTCAACTGGTTTGTTGGGGTTTCCTGCCCAATTTACCGTCTTAATTACTTCCGGGCGAAACCACAAAACGTATATTTTCTGAGTCGGCGATATTGCTATAGCCAAACACCCGCTGGCCGTGTCTTTAAATTCCTCAGCTTCTGGATAGCATTTGGTAAGCGAGTCTGTATAAAAAATTTCTTTATTTAAATGCTTTTGCACCCACTGAGTTAAGTATTTGAGCGCTTCTCCTTGAGGTGTTTGCCCTACTTGATAGCAATTGTCTCCAAATACTATTGCCGCTCCCTGGGCGTTGACTGCTTCTAGCAAATTATGCTGACATTTAACTAACACTTGTGACAAGTTTTCGGAGGTAGATATGTCTTCAAAAATCTTGGTTTGAATGGATTTTAAGTGTAGTTTGTAGTCGTAGTCTTCGTTTCCTTCTTTTGATTGCAATTCTAAGGACATTACTTGCCCGATAAATTCGCAGGCGGCGCGCAATTCATAGTTGAGGTATTTTGGTGTATAGTTGTGGCAAGCAATCAATCCCCACAGTTTTTTGTCTTTGATTAACGAGATTGACATTGAAGCTGTAACGCCCATATTTTGTAGGTATTCTATGTGAATGGGAGAAACGCTTCTCAACACGCTGAAACTGAGGTCTACGGGCTGGGTGGTAAAAGCATGGTTTCCTGAAAAAAGGGGGACTGGTTGATAATTAATATCTGGGATTAACCTCAGCCAATTTAACGAATACAGTTGTCTGGCTTGTTTGGGAATATCTGAGCTGGGGTAGTTTAATCCTAAGAAAGGATTCAGGTTTTCTGCTTTGTCTTCAGCGATTATAGCGCCGTTCCCTTCGGGGTCAAATTGATAGACCATAACTCTATCAAATCCCGATATTTTCCTGACTTCTTCTACAGTTAGTTGACATAATTCTTTGAGCTTGTTGGCGCTTTGAATTTTGCTAACAGTTGCTCTCACTGAATGATAAAAACTAAAAACTGAAAGATTTTCCGGGCTGGTTGCTAATTCTAACTCGACCATCAAAACTTCTTCTAATCGGTGAAGGATGCAGTCAAATTCTAAATATTTACCGGCTTTTTCAACAGAGAGTTTAATGGGATTGACAGTTTTTAAGTTTTCCTTCCGCAAACAGGCATCGAGTTTTTCTAGTTGAACTCGATCGAATAATAAGCTCAAATCTTGACCGATCGCACTTTCTGCATCAATTCCTAACAAATCTTGCGTATTTTCGCTGACTTGCACTATTTCTAGTTCAGGTTCTCGTACGACAAGTAGCACCCCGTGTGGCTGAATGTGTCCCGATAGGTGAATCGGTTCTCTGTCGCAGTTTGTCAAGTCAACTTCTTCGAGCGCGGGAATTGTGATTTGTTGATCCATTTGCTTTGTCTTCCGCTGTAAAATTTTGAGAGGGTTCTAATGATTTGAGATTTGAGAGCAAATTGGCTTTTCCATAAAAATCTCATATTGTTCGATCGCATAACGGCTCGATCCCTGGACGGACACTGAGAATCAATCATCCGAGAGTCAGCGCATCAAAATGATTGAATCGAAAATCAGCCTACCCTATGTGTTGCTGTTCAAGCCGCCTCAGCCTTCTATAAATTTTACCCACTTGGCTCTTCTATACTATCGCTTCCCGATATTAATTATCATAGCAATTGTTGCCATTCTTCAAGTGTGTTTAATAATTTCCCCAAAACTTTAATATTTGTGGTAAAATTTTGCCTGCCGGAACAGGGGGAGAGAAATGCGTCTCCAGAGCGGCCTACTTACTGAAATATTAAGTTAAGGTAAGGGTGACAAGATCTGAAAGTCAAGTCACGCTAAGCTCTTTAAGTATACCCAACAGGCCCGACAATTAGACTGATGATCGACTTCAATACAGTTACTGAATTTTCTCATACCTACTGCATAGCTATCTGTGCCTTTTTAGTTCCGGCAAACTTGCTGACTACTCTGCAGACAGCGATTTTGATAGGACTAAACCGACCTCGAATGCAAATTTGGGCGTCTGTGGTTGTCGCCAGCCTTTGGGCTACAGCAATGATATTTCACGTTTTTACCTGGTTCGCGATCGGGGTAGTAATGCCTCCGACATACATCTTGCTAGTTATGGCAATCACTTGTCTGACAATCAATGTCTGGGCGATCGCTCATCCTGCAAGCATGATGCAATTAATTCGAGTTGCGGTATCAGTTGTTAGGGGATCTTTTAGAAGGAAGAAGGATTTAGTTGTCTAAGAGAGAAAGATATTGTTATCTAGGAACTGAAAAAGAATTTGGCAGGAGGTAATGTGAAAAGTTTCAGGGAAAATATGGGTTTCAGAAGAGTTTTTCGGGTGGCAAATCGTGCTTCCGAGGGCTGAGTTTTCAGCGGTTATTCCGGTTCGCGATCGCGACAATCTTCTGTTTCCGGGCCGCGGGGATGGATCGTGCAGTTGAGCAGGTAGCCCCCATCGCTTCTGCCGTAATAGTAGCGGCATCCGATGCAAATTGCGGGAGGTTCGATCGCACTTTGGTAAACCGGATAATCCGCAGTCGCCAGCAGCGAAAAGTCGCGCTGCGTCTGAACATTCCCGATAATAGCGCCGGAGAGTTCGACACCTTGGCGGATGTTTTCGATCCTAGTGTAAGGCGGTAGGTAAATGTCAATACAAAGGCGTAGGCCCTGGCTATCCTGATCGTGGCGGGTAATAGTGCCTCCGAGCAAACCGACGCGCGAAGCAATAGCCGAGGAAAATTCGCTCAAGGAGGTGCAGTAACCGGAGAAAATGTGAATATGTTCGTCCGTAGTAGCTCTCACAGTCACGCGAGTGGGAATTCGCAATCTCAGGTAAGCGTCGAGTTCGTCAAAAACCGGTTCGGCGAGGGAGAGCATTTGGTTTGCCTCTTCGTGGTTGAGCCCAAAACCCTTAGAAACCTTTGACACGAGGGCTGCTAAAATATCAAAAACTTCGGTTAAGAGCGATTGTAGCCTGCTATCAATGCCGATCGGACATTCTCTGAGCAGCTTTAAATAATCCTCCAACCGATGAGCAATGCGCTGAATGCTGCTAAATCCGAGCATAGCTGCTCCCCCTTTAATCGAGTGCGAGGCTCGGATGAGCTGGTGTATTCTTTGGGGAGCTGGCACGGTGTTTTGCAGATCTTGCAAGCCTTGTTCGATAATTTGGATCTGTTCTGTGGCTTCTTCGATAAAGTAGCCGATGATCCGCTGTAGTTGTTCTGGCAGCATAATTTTATTCTCCTAGAGGCACCCGAGTATTATTAGTCATTACTCAGACCTTTGATAGTTTTGAATCGATATTTCACTGATGAGTAATTGGGGTTTTTAAGCCCTAATTTGTTTTATTCTGACTCACGGCAACTGTAGTGGCAATGTCGAAAACGGTTAACTCTTAACTGTTGACAGTAATTTTTTTTGCTCCGACGGTAGCGGTTGCTACCCCCAACAGCAGCACCGCAGCACCTGCGAGTACCGCCGGCGCCGGCACTTCCCCAAACAGCAAATAACCCAACCAACTCGCCCCAACCGGTTCAAACAAGATGGCAAGAGTTACCAGAGTTGGGGAAATCTGCACTACGGCCCAGTTCAAAATGGTGTGGCCGACTAACTGAGGCAAAGCGGCGGTCAACAAAATATAAAAATATACAATGTTGGGGTAATTAGTATAAGTAGTGCCGAAGGCGAAGGGGAGAGGCAGCAGGACGATCGCAGCAACAGTATAGGCGATGGCGATATAGCCACCAATTCCCAGTCCCCGCCGCTGAGCTTCCCGGCCCAGTAGCAAATACAAGCTGACAGCCCAGGAACCAGCCAGAGCCAGGAAATCGCCAAGCAGTTGGCTGCTGCCAGCATTAGCTGCGCCCGCACTTCCAAGGGCGATCGCCATTCCCCCAGTCAGGGCTATAGTAATGCCAGCGATCGACATTTTGCTGAGTTTTTCCCCGAACCAGAAGCGCGACAACAGCGCTACCCAGACAGGATTAGTGGTGACAAGGGCAGTCGAGGCGGCGATCGAAGTATAAGAAAGTGAGGTTATCCAGAGGGCAAAATGCAGGGCGAGACACAAACCCGCAGTAGCAGCATAGCGCCGAGCTCCCGGTTGCAGGGCGTTCCACTGAATTTTCCGCCAAGCCGGAAGCAGAATTAAAGCAGATAAAGTCAGACGAGAGGCCGCGAGCACCAGACTGAAACCCAAACCGCCCGCCCCTGCTGAAAAGTTAGCCAGCCGAATTAAGATTGAGGAAGTTGAGACGGCTAAAACACCGATAATTAACACTAGGACGATCGACCAATTCGGCGTTTGTTTGGGAAGATTCATTTTGGGGATAATTGGTAATTAGTAACTGCCTAAAGTAATATATACATAGCAATTTTTGCACAAATCTGAATTCTTTATCTTCTCTTTTCCTCTCTTCCTTCGAGTCCTAGCGCTTACGCGCGGCTTCGCCTAACGCGCCTTCGCGGTTCGTTGAAAAAAATCCCGTTGCCGAAGCACAAAAAATTCCTATACTCAATAATTATTAATGTATAGCGCCCTAAAATTACCTGACCTCTGTTATAGTTTCAATATCGCAAAAAACAAATTACCCAATTACAATTTATAACTATCTATGGCTCCTACAGTTTTGATTACAGGCGCTTCTCAAGGAAGTGGCAAAGCAACAGCAATTTTATTTGCAAGTAAAGGTTACGATGTAGTGATGGTAGCTCGCCAGCCAGAGAGATTGGCAGCAGCAGCGGCTCAAGTGCAGCGAGAAGGCACTTCCGCTGTAGCTATTCCGGGGGATGTTGGCGACATTCACCAAGTGCGGGCGATCGTCCAAAAAGCCCTAGATGCCTGTGGCAACATTGATGTTTTGGTTAACAATGCGGGCATTTGTCTCACGGGGGCGATCGAGCACACAACCTCCGAAGACTGGCAGCAATTAATGAATACCAATTTTTGGGGCTGCGTTAACACAATTCAAGAAATATTGCCACATTTTTTGGAACGAAAAACTGGGACAATAGTTAATGTTGGTTCCATTGGTGGCAAAATGCCTTTGCCTCAAATGACTGCTTATTGTGCCAGCAAATATGCAGTAACCGGTTTAACAGAAACTTTGCGATTGGAATTAGCGCCTCAAGGTATTCACGTTTGCGCCGTGCATCCGGGCTTGATTAACAGCGATTTTTTAGAAAGAGCTCAATTTCGCGATCGAGACGAACCCGCAGTCGAATTGCGCCGTCAGCAAATGAGCAAAATGCTGAAATCTGAGTGGGCAACTCAGCCGGAAGATATTGCTAAAGCTATTTGGGATGCTGTGAAAAATCAGCGTGCAGAAGTTACCGTCGGCCCGGCTTTTTTGGCGTCGGAAGCTTATCGGTTGTTCCCCGGTTTGATGCAGTGGGCAATGGGAAAGGGCAACTGAAGAACGGGCAAGATGCCTGTTCCACAAAAACTGAGTTTTTTTTGTGGAACGGTCATCTTGCCCGTTCTTGAGATATAATTAATCAATTAGCTGCTTCAAAGCAAAGAATTAGCATTAATAAAACGACCGTTTAAATCGGCTGGGGTCACATTCAAAACAGTACCCAACAAAGCATTAGTAAAACCGAATCTAATATTAGTAGCTTCCACACGGCCGTTGCCATCGGGATCGAGACTTTGCTGCGAGATGCCGCCCTTGGCTAACAAACTCGTTCCCCCCGAGATAGTTGCAGGATCGATCAGCAGCAGTCTCGGATCGTTTAAGCTATAACTTACCTGTTCCAAGGAGATATTGCTGCTGGTAAATGGCACACTAATTCCAATTGAATCGCTAGATTTATCAAAATCCACAATTACCGCGTCAGGAACTTCAATTCCCACTACTCGGATTCCCGCTTGATCGACTCTCAAAACAAATACATCGCTCCCTGCACCACCTTTGTAAATATCCACATCTCTGTCGCCAATTAAAGTATCATTACCGTCACCGCCCACTAACAAATCAACACCTTGTCCTCCGCGCAGCAAATCATTTCCCGCACCCCCATCAAGGAAATCGCTATTTCTATCTCCTGTCAAGAAATCGTCCCCAGTTTCTCCCAAAACATCATCATCATCTTTGCCGCCGTAAATAGAATCATTGCCGACACCGCCTAACAGACTGTCTTTACCATCGTTGCCGAAAATCCGTTCTGCATCTGACGAGCCCCTGACAGTATCATTGCCGCCCAGCATCCAAAGTCCCCCAGGAAAACTAGCAAGTTGTCCTGGTGCAAGTGTAATATTTTCAGGAGAATTGTCTCCTACCAAACGAGAGATGCCTGAATTATCTGGGGTGAGTACCATAGTTGTAAACTTTGTGCGATGTGAGCATGGATATTGTGCAATATTCTACAGTTTAGTAGGGTGCGCCAGAACACCGTTACTTTCTCACTCGCGATCGAGCAATCGCTGGCGAGCCCTACTAGACAGCTCGATCGCTCCATCTTCGCACAAGCCTGATGGAAATACCCTAGATTAAAATAAAAGTTAAAATTTGAGCCGATGCCAATTATCTTAGTTGAAGACTTGAGCAAAGTTTATCCGGTAGCGATTAAAGAACCGGGGCTTAAAGGAACAGTGCGACACTTTTTTAGTCGCGCTTACCGCAATATAAAAGCAGTTGAGGGCGTTTCTTTCAGTATTGAACCGGGGGAGTTCGTGGGGTTTCTAGGTGCTAACGGTGCTGGCAAAACTACTACGCTGAAAATGCTGACGGGTTTAATTTATCCGTCTGCAGGTACGGTGAGTGTGTGCGATCGTACTCCTTTCCGTCGGGAAGCAGATTTTCTGCAAAAAATCACCTTAGTGATGGGGCAGAAACAGCAGTTAATTTGGGATTTACCTGTGCTTGATTCTCTGCGAATCAATGCCGCTGTCTACGGCATTCCCGATGCAGATTATCGGCGGCGAGTCGGAGAATTGACAGAGATGCTGTCACTAGAAGGCAAGTTAAATCAGGCGGTAAGAAAGCTTTCTTTAGGCGAACGCATGAAAGCTGAATTGATGGCGGCGCTGCTGCACCAACCGGAAGTATTATTTCTAGATGAACCGACTTTAGGTTTGGATATAAACGCACAGTTTAGCGTCAGGCAATTTTTGCGAGAATATAACGAGCGCTATCAAGCAACGGTGCTGTTGACGAGCCACTACATGGCTGACATTACTGCTTTGTGCAAGCGCGTTTTGTTAATCCATGAAGGGCAATTAGTTTATGATGGCAGTTTGGACGGATTGCTCGACAGGTTTGCACCTTATCGGGAAGTTCAGGTAAAATTAGCTAAGCCGCTGGCAAAAGATAGTGCTTTTGCTTACGGGGAGGTAGAATCTATTGAGGGACAATCGGTGCGGTTTTTGGTAAAAAGGGAAGAGCTGACGGTAAGCGTGGCGAAGATTTTGTCGGACTTGGATGTCCTAGATTTGACTGTTACCGATCCGCCAATTGAAGAGGTAATCGGTCGCGTTTTCCGCACGGGAAAAGTGTAATGTTTTTGGCGGGTTCATTCTTTATAAGAGGTAAGATATCTGTTTCACTAGAGTTTCAAATTTTTGTGAACCGGGCATCTTGCCCGTTGCTAAAACCTAAAAATTGAACAGGCAAGATGCCTATTCCACTAGAGTTTCACTGTTTTGTAGAACGGCATCTTGCCCGTTGCTAAAACCGAATAATTAAATTTACAATTGATATGAGAAAATCCCTCAAAATTGCTAAAACTTTGTTTGTCACCTACTACGCTTATATGCTCGAATACCGGGCAGAATTGTTTTTGTGGGCGCTGTCGGGAGCTTTGCCATTTATCTTAATGGGTGTCTGGATGCAGGCGGCAAAAACTGGTCAATTTGGGCTGAATTCCCTCGACTTTACCCGTTATTTTTTAGCCACTTTCATTGTCAGGCAAATAAATGTAGTTTGGGTAATTTGGGAGTTTGAAAAGGAAGTAGTGCAAGGCAGGCTATCTAATAGATTATTGCAACCTCTCGATCCCGTATGGCACCACTTCGTATCTCACGTTTCCGAAAGGTTTGCGAGGCTGCCCTTTGTATTCGGATTGGTGCTGCTGTTTTTTGCACTTTACCCGCAGTCTTTTTGGCTGCCGAGTTTGGGCAGGTTTTTGCTATTTTTGTTGGTTATCATCTTGACTTTTTGTTTGCGGTTTCTGATACAGTATACTTTTGCGCTGTTTGCTTTTTGGCTGGAAAGGGCAAGTGCGATCGAGCAATTTTGGTCTTTAACTTACCTGTTTTTATCGGGAATTACCGCACCGCTAGAAGTGTTTCCCGCACCCGTGCGCGAAGTAGTTTTG
The DNA here is from genome assembly GCF_036700845.1 of Microcoleus sp. S13_C5. Lineage (NCBI taxonomy): Bacteria > Bacillati > Cyanobacteriota > Cyanophyceae > Oscillatoriales > Microcoleaceae > Microcoleus > Microcoleus sp. S13_C5. The sequence continues at coordinate 68,465 of NZ_JAUBPR010000014.1, read as the reverse complement.
TGGACGCCGTTTCCTTATTTGATTCATTTTCCGGCTTCAATCTTGATAGGATTGCCCGTAGATGTAGGCCGCAGTTTGTTGGTAATGTTGGGTTGGAGTGGGGTGTTTTTTGTGTGGAATCGCTGGCTTTGGCGCCAGGGCTTGAAGCAGTATTCGGGCATGGGAGCGTGAACTCCCCAGAACTGATGGTACGGTATTGCTAATATGCGAGAATAGTTATAAATCAAGTGGGCATTCAACCCACTTAAGTTGTGCATTTTCATGCCCTTGCTCAACTCGTACCATTTTTGGCGCGGGGCTTCCTGCTTGTTAGTTAAATAATAATTAAAAATTAGAAAACTGTAAGGTATGTGACAGTAAAATATTAATCTTTTTTTCAAAAAGACTTAGTGAAGCACCCTATTTACCTTGATCGCACACATCATGCAAAAATGCAATCGGGAGTATTCGACAATTGCATAAACCTCTATTTTTTGTATATATAAGTACAAAAGTTTACAAAAAAGTCTTATATTAATTAACCCAACGACTGATAAACAGGATAAAAGAGATTCTAATGACAGCCAAAAAAAACCTCATTGTAATCGGCAATGGCATGGTAGGTCACAAGTTCCTAGAGTTAATGGTCAGCTCGGATGCTGCCAAACACTGGAATTTAATTACTTTTTGTGAAGAACCGCGCGTTGCTTACGATCGCGTAAACCTCAGCGGATTTTTCTCTGGCAAAACAGCGGGAGATTTATCTTTAGTTGCACCGGGATTTTATCAAGAAAACGGCATCCAAATTTACATCGGCGACAAAGCAGTCGCCATTAATCGGGAACAAAAAATAGTCTCTTCAGCCAACGGTTTAGAAGTTCCCTACGACAAAATTGTTTTGGCCACTGGTTCCTATCCATTTGTGCCATCAATTAAAGGCAAAGACGCTACAGGAACTTTTGTCTACCGGACAATTGACGACCTGGAGGCGATGTCGGATTACGCTAAAAATTGCCGAATTGGTGTAGTAATTGGCGGCGGGTTGTTAGGTCTAGAGTGTGCTAATGCTCTGCAAAATATGGGTTTAAAAACTCACGTTGTTGAGTTTGCATCGCGGCTGATGCCCGTGCAAGTTGACGAAATTGGCGGTGCAATTCTCCGCAGCAAAATAGAAGAGTTGGGGGTTTCGGTTCATACCAGCAAATCTACCACAGAAATTGTCAGCGAAGATGGTAAAGTTACTAAAATGCTGTTTGCTGACGGTTCGGAATTGGCAACAGATATGATTGTGTTTTCTGCTGGCATTCGCCCCCGCGACGAAATGGCCAGAAGTTGCGGTATAGAAGTAGGAGAACGCGGTGGCATTGTGATTAATGATAGCTGCCAAACCTCCGATCCTGACATTTATGCGATCGGAGAATGCGCGCTTTATCAAAGCCGCATCTACGGCTTAGTTGCGCCTGGGTATACAATGGCAAGCGTAGCAGCAGATATTTTGAGCCGTGTAGCGGATGACGGGCAAGATGCCCGTCCCACAAGCAATTTTACAGGTGCGGATATGTCCACTAAACTCAAATTATTGGGGGTGGATGTCGCTAGTTTTGGAGATCCTTTTCCCAAGTCGGCCGATGCTAAAGAAATTGTTGTCGCTGACACCTTCCAAGGCATTTACAAAAAATTAGTTTTAAATCAAGACGGCAGCCGGATTTTAGGCGGAATTCTCGTGGGAGATGCTTCGGCTTACGGCACTTTGCTGCAATTCATGCAAAATGAAATTGCTCTGCCGCCGCATCCCGAAGATTTGTTAATGCCACCGCGAGAAGGGGGAGTCCCGGCGGGTTTTGGAGTAGACAGTTTGCCGGATTCGGCTCAAATTTGTTCTTGCAATAATGTTACCAAAGGGCAGATTTGTGCCGCGATTCGCGATCGCAATTTAACTGATGTTGCCAGCGTCAAGAAATGCACTCAAGCTGGGACGGGCTGCGGCGGCTGCGTGCCTTTAGTGACGGATATCTTCAAGGCGGAGATGAAGAAAGCTGGGTTTGCAGTCAAAAATAATCTTTGCGAACATTTTGAATATTCTCGTCAAGAATTGTACCATTTAGTGCGCTCTCAAGAGATTAAAACCTTTGAGGAGTTGATTGAAAGACACGGCAAAGGTAAGGGTTGCGAAATTTGCAAGCCTGCTGTTGGTTCGATGCTGGCTTCTACTTGGAATGACCATATTTTAGAGAAGTCTCACGTCGGTTTGCAAGATACGAACGATTACTTTTTGGCCAACATTCAGCGCGATGGTACTTATTCGGTGGTGCCGCGAATACCGGGGGGAGAAATCACGCCGGATAAGTTGATTGTTTTGGGTGAGGTGGCCAGGGATTTTGGGCTTTATACTAAGATTACTGGCGGGCAACGGATTGATTTGTTTGGAGCTCGTGTGGATCAATTGCCGCATATTTGGCGTCGGTTGATTGATGCGGGATTTGAGTCGGGACACGCTTACGGTAAGGCTCTGCGTACTGTAAAATCTTGTGTTGGTAGCACTTGGTGCCGCTTTGGGGTGCAGGATTCAACGAGTTTGGCGATCGAGGTTGAATTGCGGTATCGTGGTTTGCGATCGCCCCACAAGCTCAAATCTGCTGTCTCTGGTTGCACTCGCGAATGCGCGGAAGCTCAAAGCAAGGACTTTGGGATAATTGCGACGGAGAATGGTTGGAATTTGTATGTGTGCGGCAATGGCGGCATTAAGCCACAGCACGCGGTTTTGCTGGCTACGGATATCGATAAGGAAACGCTGATTAAGTATATCGATCGATTCTTGGTTTTCTACATCCGCACCGCCGACAGATTGGAACGTACTGCTACTTGGTTGAACAAACTTGAGGGAGGCATTGAATACTTAAAGCAGGTAATTGTTGAGGATTCTCTGGGCATTTGTGCGGAATTAGAAGCGCAGATGGAACATTTAGTCAATACTTATCAATGTGAGTGGAAAACGACGATTGAAGACCCGCAAAAAGTGCAGCGGTTCCAGCATTTTGTGAATTCCGATTTGCCAGATCCGAGTATTGTTCGTGTTGCGGAACGGGGACAAACGCGGCCTCCTTACGAATATGAAAAGGCTCTGGCTGGAGTTTCGGAATAACCTATACAATCCTGGACGCACTCAACCGAAAAAAACCCGGTTTCTCGTTCTCATTCTCAATCTAAAATGACGCAATTACGTTAAGAAACCGGGTTTTTGCGTCCAGGAACACTATAATCTCGTTCCCAGGTAGAGCCTAGGAAACCCGGAGATCCCCCCTAGCCCCCCTTAATAAGGGGGGGACAAGAACACTAGATTGAAGTAAATTAACAGGAAAAGAAGATGGTTCAATCATTACAAGTTTCGGATACTGTGACTACTTGGGTAGATGTGTGTTCTCTCGATGCGATCGCCCCTTATACTGGAGTTTGCGCTTTAGTTAAAGGCGAGCAAGTGGCGATTTTCCGAGTGGGAAACGGGGATGAAGTTTATGCGCTTAGCAATTACGACCCGTTTAGCAAAGCTTTTGTTTTGTCGCGGGGAATTGTGGGCGATCGCAACGGCACTCTCAAAGTTGCTTCTCCCATTTACAAGCAAAACTTTAGTCTCACTACCGGGCAATGTCTGGATGATGAAACGGTGAAGATTCCTACTTTTGCGGTTCGGGTTGTAGCCGATCGCGTCCAAGTAGCTGTTAGTTAGATTCAGCGGCTTAATTGTTCGATCGCCATCCGCCACCACCTAACATTCCTGTGGGTGCTGGCGGATTTTGCATTGGGGCCCTCCCGACTCAGTATTTTTCGTATAAAATAGAGTCGATTGGTTCCATACTCCAGGCTCGCTCAAAAAAAGCTCAACTAATATCCGAGCTGATGCGAGGATTGTCAATGCAAACAAACTTCAGGGGCAGGGTATCGGTATGTTGTTAAAAAAACTTGTTTCCGAAAATAATCCCCAGACTGTAGCAGAGTTAATCCATGCCCAACTCAAAATCGGTCAACTGACTTGGGGCGAACTCAACATACAAGTTTTCGGCCAGCACTGGCGGGACGAATCTTTACACGAAGTCCTCAGAGAAATTGCAGCGAGGCTCGACAAAGAAACAGCGAGCCAAATTATAGAATATCTCACAGATCAAAACGGTCAACAAGAAAAATTTATTAATTTGTTTTTAGCAGCGCAATGCCTGTTAAAAGTGAAAAATGATGTTAATAAAAAAGCCGCAAAAAAACTGTTAAACGCTTTAAAAAAGTTATCGCAATACGGCACGGGTTTCCTGATTCTTTATCAAAGCGCTCAAGAATTGCAGGAAACTTATCAAATTCGCAATCGATCGATCGCGGCGATCGCCCAAACTTGGAAAAACGACCCGCAAACCCTGCCCTGGCTGAAAATACTCGCTCACTCCACCGACTGTGGCGAAGTCCGAGCCACAGCAGTCGAAGCAATAGCCCGTGGTTGGCCAGACCAGCCAGAAATTTACCTGATGCTCAAAAAACTCGCCAAATCTGATCAAAGCTGGGCAGTGCGCTCGACCTGTGTGCGAGAAATGGCTTGTGGTTGGCCAGACACGAGCGATACCTTGTCGCTGCTGAGTGTCCTGGCTCAGTTCGATCAAAGTCCCGCAGTCCGCACCGCAGCACTCGAACAATTGGCCTCTAATTGGCCCGATCGCACAGATACCTTGCTGCTGCTGAGAAGCGCCGCCGAATCCGACGAAAATTTGGGAGTGCGAGTCGCAGCGTGGCAAGAAATAGCCAGAGGTTGGCACAGCCTTTTAGGCACGGCCTCCCTGCTCAAAAACCTTGCCCAGACTGGAAGTTCTATCCTGCGAACCGTAGCGGTGCGGGAGTTGGCAGCGGGCTGGCCCGCCGCAGCCGACGTTTGCCTGCTGCTGAAAACCCTAGCCGAATCCGACAGCAGCAAAGAAGTGCGGACAGCAGCCTTAGAAGAATTAGCCTCGCACTGGCCCGACGAACCAGACATTTACCCGCTGCTGAAAACTAAAGCCGAGTCCGACGCGAGTTCGAGCGTCCGGCGCTCAGCCGTGCAAGCAATTGCCTCTGGCTGGCCCGGGAACCCCGAAACTCTGACTTTTTTGAAAAATATAGCATTGGGCGATCGCGACGCCGATCTGCGAGAAATAGCCCTACAACAGATAGCCGCAGGTTGGCCCGACCACCCAGAAACCCTGCCCCTGCTGCAAAAAATAGCTGATTCCGAGGATTACTGGACTGTGCGGCAAGTAGTAGTGGAGGCTGTCGCCGCACTGGCGTCCGGCAGTCTCGAAGTCTTTGGCTGGTTGCAAAATCTCGCGGAGTCAGACAGACACCTGAACGTCCGAGAAACGGCGGTGGAAGAGATCGCAAAACGCTGGTCTCACCGGGGCGAGACGCTGCCTTTCCTCAAAAGCCGGGTCGAGTCCGAGCATGATTCTCACCTGCTAAGCGTGCTGGTGCGATCGATCGTGCGGGGGTGGCCCGACGACCCGGAAACCTTGCCTTGGGTAAAAATTCAGCTCGATTCTGGGGAAGCCCTGGTACGGCAAGCGGCGGTGCTTGAACTCGCTTACAACTGGCCAGACACTCCTGAAACTTGGATGCTGCTGGAGGCTCAAGCAGAGGGCGATGAGAGTCCCGCTGTTAGGCAAATCGCTTTGCAAAAGTTAGCGCGGGGGTGGACAAATCAGTCTGAAACTTTCGAGTGGCTCAAAAGTAGATCTCAAAAGGATGAAGATTCGCAGGTGCGGGCGATCGCCCTGGTAGAGTTAATGCGGGGATGGAAAGACGAGCCGGGAATGTTTGAGTTTTTGCGCGATCGAGCTTTGAGCGATGTTGACAATCAAAACGGTTCTTTTCCTTACAATCCCAGGTTTACAGCACTCGAAGCGATTATCGAACATTATCCCGAAAATCCCGGAGTTGTGCCGTTGTTGCGATCGCTTGCAGCTTCCGACGCAGAAGAGCAAGTGCGGGCCTTAGCGGAGCGCCGGCTACGCAGCCAAGACTGGTAAACAGAAATAATCCTTTTGACCTCTCGGAAAAATAAAGTTTGTCCGAGCGATGGCAAGTTATTAATAAGGAAAAGACTTTGAGAGTTTCTGAAGATGTCTATTGACTTTGTTAGCTAGATTGCGTAGAGCCGTGAGGTGCAGTATGAAAATGCAAATGACTGTGAGCTTGATGAGTAAAAGTGTCTATTGAATGATCGTGTTGATGCGCTTCATCGTGGGTATGTTCATGCTTGTGCCACAACCCATCTGCTGCCGGAACAGAGCTAGATGATTGAGGTTTGAGTGTGAATTGTATGGCAACCAGTAGCACTAAGCCAATCAAGCTGCCATAGAAAAATGTTTGACCGATGAAATGAATGCCGAGCCAACCTGCAAGGGGATAGGAAAAAGCCCACCATAGGTGACTCCAGGCAAAGTGTGCCCCGTAAACCCGTCCTTGAATATCCGTAGGGATGCGATCTGCGATCAAGGTCTGAGTTGGCAAGTTCACCAGCGATTGACCTGCACCAGCAACAAGCCACAGTAACAAAAGCGGTATCAGACTAGCAAAACTTGCCGGAAGAAGCGCGATGGTAATTAAAGTTGCTCCGATCGCTACGAAAGTCGTGCGTGGCAGGCGTTGATTAAAATTGCCGAAGACTACAGATGCCAGGGTTGCACCAATTCCAAAGCTTGCCATTACCCAGCCATACTCAACCTTGCCCAGTTGCAGCGTTCCTTGCACATAGCTCACTGTGTTCACCAAAATTTGGGCACCGGTGATTGAGGCAACTAACTGCATTGCCAGAGCATACCGAATCGGGGGGTCAGTCCATAAGCGAGTGGTTCCTTCTCGAATATCTTGCCAGGTACGACTCACAGTTCTCGCTGACTGATTCTGCTCTACTCTCAATTGTCCAGGCAGGGTCACAATCAGAACACCAGCAATCAAAAAGCTAAGGGCATCGAGAAAAAAGACTTGCCGTGCGCCAACGAAAGCTGCCACTCCTCCAGCCAAGCCGGGACCCAGGACACCGAGTAGCTGAAACGTGGCGCTAGAGAGGGCAATTGCCTGTGGATACTCGTTTGGCCCTGTAACTAGAGGAATCGTTGCCGTGTAGGTGGGTGTGAAAAAGGCGTAAAAGACATTGAGCCCAAAAACGATCGCGTAAATCTGCCATGCCTGGGTTACAAATGGCAACAAGCTGATAATCACCATCCGTGCCAGATGCGTCACCACCATAATGCGCTTGCGATCGAAACGGTCAGCAATCGCGCCTGCTAGGGGAGAGAGTAGAACGAATGCTGCAACCCGTAGGGTCAATGCTCCAGACAAGATCACACCTGCATTCTTACCTGCAAGTTCAAATGCCAGCAGTGCCAGCCCCACCCATGTCAAGGCATCTCCAATCAGGTTGATTGTCTGTGCAAAGTACAGTCTGGCAAACACCCGATTCCTTAAACACTGGAGCAACTGAGGAGTCCGTCTCATTTTTCAACCCCTAAATTTTTTAGAAATACTTGCAAAAGTTATTTGAGCTATCGTTCCATTATATCCCCCCTAGGGGTATAGGTAAGAGCTGCTAATTTGCCGAGAATTGCCCTGTCACAACGGCACTTCGTTTCTCGTCTTTATTAGATATCTCCAACAATTCTTGTGGGGCAGGCATTCAGCCCTCCCTGGACTGGCTTTTCACTTCTATGTCTATTCATTCCCACCAAAGGACGATCGCATACCGCACCGCTTCCCCCATTACCGAACAGCGATCGATCGCAATCCGAAGCCGTTTTCTCCGACGTGAGCAACTGTTCCCGAAAAACTTGGTATTGCTTCGCCCGCTGCACGAGGCTTGCAGTTTCCGACGCACAAGAGCAAGTGCGGGCCTTAGCCGCTCTCTGGCTTCAAGTGTTAACTATTAACTGTTAATAATCAATCAAAAGGCCGATCGCATACCGCACCGCTTCCCCCATCATCGAACCGCGAACGCGATCGGACGCCGTTTTCTCCCACGCGAGCAACTGTTCCCGAAAACCCGGGTCTTGCTTCGCCCGCTGCACGATCGCCTGACTGATGACTTTCTTTTGAATCTGCTCTGTCGGGATACCTTGCTGCTTCAAATAATCCAACAGCCGCTGCACGCTTTCGGAGAATTTATCCGGCGTCTGAGACATCAAAATAAACGAAATTTGGCGCACCATTCGCTGGTAGATTTCCTGTCTTCTGAGCAATATTTCCTTGTGAGTCGGCTCCCCCGGCTCCACACTGTTACTAGGAATAGCCAAGTCGAGCAAACTCAAAATTTCAGCGCCCTTGGCTAAAACCTTTTCCAACATATCTGGATAAAGCTCCAAAATGCGATCGCCCAAAATCTTGCCGTTCACCAAACGGTTCGCACTCAGCCTCAGTAAATTTTGTTCTCCTGCGGACTCAAAAAATTGAACATTCAATTTGAGTTCGCGGCTTTCCAACTCCACGCGACGCAGCGTAAAAACCAAAGCCTCCCAATTAGGAGCTTCCTCAAAAAACACCTTCACAATAGAACTGTCCTCTTGATGCTGCCGCCCCAATTCCCCCGACTCAAAATCGCGATTGACCGGAAAGCGATTTGCCGCAACTTTCGCAGTATAATCAAACTGAGTAAAAACATAGCTGCAGTCAACTCTCGACAGATCGACATCTTGAACTTGCCAATTTTGAATGCAGCAACCCGTAAGCTGCGCCCCCTCCAAATTCGTCCGAATCAAACGGCACTCAATCAAACAAGCTTCTCTTAAATCCGCCTCACCCAACATGGCATCCATCAAATAAGCGCCACTCAAATCAGCTTTCCGCAAATCAGCACTTCGCAAATTCGCTTCGCTCAAATCAGCTCGCAGCAAATACACTCCTTGCAGGTTAGCTCGCAGCAAAAGTGCCTTCTTAAAACTCGCTTTCAATAAATAAGAACCCGCCAGATTAGCTCGACTCAAATCAGCGTTATCCAGCACCGCCTCAGTCAAATCCGCCCCCGCCAGCACAGCTCGGTGCAAGTCAGCGCCCGTCAGATTTGCCGATCGCATTTGAGCGCCATTCAAGTCAGATTCAATCAAATTTACACCGATTAAATTTGCCGATCGCAAATTCGCTTCCACCAAATGCGCTTCCCGCAAATTAGCACCCGTTAAATTAGCACCAACAAGACTGGCGCGGTTGAGATTCGCCTCCATCAATTCCGCCGCCATCAACTTCGCGCCGTCGAGTTTAGCCCCGGCAAAATTAATCTGGTCAGATTTAACTCCTTGAAGATTAGCACCGCCCAAATCCGCTTCGGGGAACGCGGCCCAATTGAGTTCTGCTGCTTCCAAACAAGCAAGGCGCAAATCCGCTTTAGCAAGATTTGCCCCGCTCAAATTTGCCCCGCTCAGATTCGCCCCAGCTAGCCCCGCACTGCGGAGATCCGCGCGACGCAAACAAGCCCCTATCAACTTGGCATTGCTCAAAAAAGACCAGCTTAAATTAGCGCCGGTCAAGTTAGCACCAGTGAGGTCTATATCTCGCAGGTTAACACCGCTTAAACTAGCGCCGCTGAGGTCAATGTGACCAAAGTTGCGCTCTCCCTGTTGATAGCGTTGTAAAAATTCTTGTGTTTGCATTCCGCAGATTGGGGGGCTGGCAATTTAGTTGTTTTAGAACCCGCTGGTCAATCTATTTTAGATTTTAGATTTTAGATTTTAGATTGAAGCATTGACCCCCCAGATAAATTCGGGGGCTTGTTGATCGGATACAGGTTTTTTATTTCTGGACCGATGAATCCGGGGGCTTGTATCCTGGATGCTTACGGTCAATAACTTTAACTGTAAGGTATGCACGGAACACGAGCGGGCTAGGCACGGCAACACTACTTCTACTACTTACTGCAAGAACTCATGTCCTCCGGGTGATCCGTGGGTACTTTACCCCTATAGATGGCAGTTCAAAGGATTTGTTGCGTAAGTTCTATTTCTACTACCAGTTTTACAGACTTTTGTAACTTCAAGTAGCCGATTTCATATGTGATACGCTTCCCCGCCGGAGACTGTTTTTACCTAAAGCGCTGCAATTCTTGCTGCAAGTGTTTTCCCCATTTAGTCGCTAGAGGAATTTCTGTAAAAGGAACCTGCACCGCAGCAGCATCTTTCAACAAAAATTCGAGGGCGATTGGACTTCCCGAATTCGGCGGTGAGTCTAAATCAACTGCCTGAGAGTTGACTAACAACCGCAGCGACTGCACGTCTTTTAAAGAAAAAGTTTGCAAATTTACCGGTCCGCTGCGAGTAGGTTTTCCCCAAGTTAAACTGTCTTCTTGCTGACCAAGTACAGCATAAATATCGTACTTGGCTTTAGCGAATTGTTCGGCCCAGACGCGATACGCTTCCAGCTTTTGATACTCGTTCCATCCAGCCCAAGCTAGCCCAATAAAAATGGCCAGCAGCGGCAGCCACATTAAACCTCTTTCCATGCAATACCTTTGTTTAAAATAGTCGCTTGTTCTGTTTCTCATCTTCTCTAATGATACAATTAATTGAACTCCTAAAACTTGCTCGGCAATTTCAACTAGAAATTAGAGCAATTTTTGATCTAGCAACAGCCACAGCCGAAAACTACCAAACGCCCGCGTGCGAGATCCCCACAAGTCGCAGCAAGGAAAACTGGCGCTGGCGGTGAAAAGTGGGTTATTGTGGTGAACACGCCTTCCCTAAACGGACGATCGGCCATGAAAAAGTTTTTCCTTCTGTGCTTATTTTTAATCGGGCTCGGCTGGGCGATTTCTAATTTCCCAGGACTTGCTACTCAAGGCACTTACGACTCGATTGTGCTTGATTTCCGCGAAGATTTGGGTGCTGCTGAGATTGCGAAAGAAGTAAATGCGATCGCCCAACAGTACCAAGTCGCACCGCAACTCAACAGCGAATTCTCAGCGGGCGACAATGTATATGTAGTTAAGGGCGATCGCACTTTGCTAAACGCCCTGAGAAAATCAAATTTGGCTAAAGATACCGAATACATTGAACCAAACTACGTCTACAGCGCTTTCGAGATTCCCAACGACCCCATGTATACGAAGCAGTGGAATCTCCGCAGCATCAACGTAGAATCTGCCTGGAACGAAACCAAAGGCAGCGGCACAACAGTAGCGATAATTGACACGGGCATTAGTCCCGTCGCTGACTTAAAAGAAACCAAATTTGTACCGGGCTACGACTTTGTAAACGATCGCGCCGAAGCCTACGATGACAACGGCCACGGCACTCACGTCGCCGGTACAGTCGCCCAATCAACTAACAACAATTACGGCGTTGCAGGCATTGCCTACGAAGCAGCTTTAATGCCGCTAAAAGTGTTAGGCGGCAGCGGTGGTGGCACGGTTTCCGACATCGCCGAAGCGATCAAATTTGCTGCTGACAACGGCGCAGATGTCATCAACATGAGTTTAGGTGGCGGTGGCGAAAGTCAGCTAATGGAAGAGGCGATCAACTACGCGCACTCTAAAGGCGTTGTCATCATCGCAGCCGCCGGCAACTCCGGCGACAGTTCCGCTTCCTATCCCGCCCGCTATCCCCACGTCATCGGCGTTTCCGCCCTCGGCCCCGACGACGAAAAAGCCTCTTACTCCAATTTCGGCGCAGGGGTTGACATTGCAGCCCCCGGCGGTTCTGAAATGGGCAAAATCCTGCAAAGTACGATCGACCCGGAAACTGGCGCCGAAGTCTTTGAAGGCTACCAAGGCACTAGCATGGCTTCTCCCCACGTTGCAGCCGTTGCAGCCCTTGTCAAGGCTTCCGGCATCACAGAACCAGACGAAATTCGCAGCGTACTCTTGCAGTCCTCCCGAACTGTCACTGAAGATCCGTTAAACCATTTTGGTTCAGGACACCTAGACGCAGCCGCAGCAGTTCAGCTAGCCCAACGCGGGCAAATTAACTTCCGCGATTTCTTCCGCTGGCTTCGCGATAACGGGTATCTCAACCCCCGCTTTTGGATTGACGGCGGTGCAGTCGCCCTGTTGCCTAAAATTGCAATGGTGCTCGGTTCTTACCTGCTGGCTTTCTTTTTGCGGAATTATTTTCCGTTCCAGTGGACTTGGGGCTTTTCCGGCGGCTTGATGGCTGGTAGTTCTGGGTTCTTTTTCCTGCGGAACTTGTTTGTATTTGACTTACCGCAGTGGCCGATGCGGGTGATGGGCAGTTCTATTCCCGAACTCGGCGGTGCAATCAATGGCAGCAGTATGCTGAATCCCTTTTTTGCTAGCGTTTTGATTCCTGGGATTTTGATTGCTTTGCTGTTGGGACATCAACAGTGGAAGTGGATCGCGATCGCAATTTCGATCGGTTTTGCCAGCAGTTTAGCGGTGAATGCTTTTGTGTCTCCCGCAGTCTGGGGATTGGGCACAGGTTTGGTATCACAAACATTTTTGATTGTCAATGCTTTACTGTGTTTCGGACTGGCGCGTTTAGCAATTAAAACAGAGGTGCGATCGGCATGAGTATTACTGTCAAAGGTGAAATTGAACGCAAAGGATTAGGCCCAGGCACTTGGGCTTTGGTTGGCCAAGATGGGGAAACTTACGAACTTAAGGATGCTCCTTCTGACTTGAAAAAAGCTGGTTTGAAAGTCAGTGTTAAAGGTGAAGTCCGCAAGGATGTGATGACTTTTGCTATGATCGGCCCGGTGCTTGAGGTGCAGTCTTTTGAGGTGTTGTAGATCGATCGGCTAATCCAGCTTTCGAGCAAAAAAAACCCCGGCCAAAATTGGCTGGGGTTTATTAATCAGGGTGCATCTACTAATTTAATCTCCCGCCTCATATCACCTCTTTCAGGACACTTTGGCTGAATTTCCTATAATTTGTGGATCGGCTTGCGATCGCTCAAAAAAAAACCCCAAACCAAAATTGGTCGGGAGTTAATTAATCAGGGTGCATCTACTAATTTAATATCCCGCCTCACAGCACCTCTTTCAGGACAGTGTGGCAGAATTAGCGAGAATTTGTGGATCGGCTTGCGATCGCTCAAAAAAAAACCCAAACCAAAATTGGTCGGGAATTAATTAATCAGGGTGCATCTACCAACTAAGCTTCCTGAGAATTCGAGCGCAATCCGGACACTTAGCTCAAGCTTTTTCAGCATCAGCCTCCAACCGCAAAAAAAAACCCGGCCAAAATTGGTCGGGAGTTAATTAATCAGGGTGCATCTACTAATTTAGTCTCCGGTTCGAGGTGCACCTGTTCCGGACAGTTTGGGAAAATTTTGGAGAATTGGCGGTTTGGGGTGCACTCGGCAAAAAAAACCCGGCCAAAATTGGTCGGGAGTTAATTAATCAGGGTGCATCTACTAATTTAGTCTCCGGTGCGAGGTGCACCTGTTCCGGACAGTTTGGGAAAATTTGCGAAAATTTGTGGTTTGGGGTGCACTCGGCAAAAAAAACCCGGCCAAAATTGGTCGGGAGTTAATTAATCAGGGTGCATCTACCAATTAAGTTTCCTGAGAATTCGAGCGCCATCCGGATAACCTCAAACTTTATTCAGCATCACCGTCGATACCGCAAAAAAAACCCCAAACCAAAATTGGTCGGGAGTTAATTAATCAGGGTGCATCTACCAATTAAGCTTCCTGAGAATTCGAGCGCCATCCGGACAACCTCAAACTTTTTCAACATCACCGTCGATACCGCAAAAAAAAACCCCAAACCAAAATTGGTTGGGAGTTATTTAATCAGGGTGCATCTACTAATTTAGTCTCCCGTCTCACAGCACCTGTTTCAGGATACTTGGGCAGAATTTTGGAGAATTTGTGGCGAGGGCGTGCCAGATCCAAAAAAAACCCGGCCAAAATTGGTCGGGAGTTAATTAATCAGGGTGCATCTACCAATTAAGCTTCCTGAGAATTCGATCGCCATCCGGACACTTACCACTAAAAACTCACAGCTCTTTTCGGTGAACCAGAGTTGCACTAGCTTGGTCTGTCGGAACTAGCAAGACTTCGCTAATATTGACGTGGGGCGATCGCGTCGCGCAAAAATACACGACATCGGCCACATCGTCCGCAGTCAGCGGTGTCAATCCTTGATAGACATTTTTTGCTTTTTCTGAATCGCCGTGAAACCGGACAGTGCTAAACTCTGTTTCGACTAAACCTGGCTCTATTTCTGTCACTCGCACTGCTGTGCCCAAAAGGTCTTGTTTCAACCCTTCAGAAATAGCTCTCACTGCTGCTTTGGAAGCGCAATAAACATTACCTTTCGGATAAGCTTGGCGGCCTGCTATTGAGCCGATATTCACTATGTGGCCCCGTTCTCGGCTTACCATTCCCGGCACGATCGAGCGAGTCATGTAAAGCAAGCCTTTAACATTGGTATCAATCATTTCTTCCCAATCTTGAAAGTTGCCTTCGTGTAGTTTGTCTAAACCACGGCTCAATCCCGCATTGTTAATGAGAATATCGATGTTTTTCCAGGCATCTGGAAGCGCAGCTATCGTCGATTCCACTTGCAGGCGATCGCGCACGTCCAATTCTAGTAAATAAATCTCGTTCGCCGACGCAATCAATTTTGTTTCTACAAGTTCGTTTGCCAGTCGATCGAGCTTTTCAAGACGGCGGGCTGCTAAAATTAGTTTGGCTCCACCTTTGGCGAATATCTTGGCACAGGCTGCTCCAATACCGCTACTGGCACCTGTAATGAAAACAATTTGATTTTGGATAGAAATCATTTTTAATAATAAGGAAGATGTATTAACCGCAGAGGGCGCATAGAGAGGAAAGAAGAGGGAAAAACTAAGTTTTTAGTTGGTATAAAATCAAGTCGGGTCAATTAACAATAATTCTGGTAGGGGCAGGTTTACCCGGTTCTCTCATTTGTATTAGAGATTTTACTTAACCCGCCACTACAGAAATTACCCAAATAACCCATAACACCTATTTTATTACTTGACAACCCGCAATCGCACACTAACTGTTGCAATTCCGCCTTGTCGCATCAAAACTGCTGAAACCCACCGATTTTCTGGCGTAGCCGGAGCTTTACCTACTTTAAAAATTCCCCCGGAATTTAGCAACTCCAGCTCGACTTCTGAGGGATTAAAAAAGGTTTTTTCGGTAATGGGTTCCTCCAAAACAGTCCCTATTAAAATATCATCGCCGATCGGCTCTCTAACAATGGCATCAAAATGGTACTCTTGGCCCACCTTAACTTGATCCGGAAAATTCACTTGAATTGTGGGAGGATTTTGGCCAGAACTAAGCTGAGTTTGTTCTGCTAAAATCTCTTGACTAACTATTTTTTCACCTTCAAAGCGCTGCTGAGAACGGATGGTAGCTTTGAGAGTTAATTCTCTGCCATCCTTTTTTTGAGTGCCGGCAATTGTAGTTATGGTTTCTGCGAGAATCCCGCTACCTTCGGTTTTCCAAGATTTGATCTCGGTACGGTAATTTAAACTAGGATATCGAGCCCAGAGTTGGGTGAGGGCTTTTTCCATGCTTTGGCTGTTTAAGCCGTCAGAATGAGTGAAATTCGGGCTGTAAAATGCCATGACTGCTTTGATATCGCGTCGGTTGGCTGCTGCGTCAATTTCTGTTAGCAGTTTTGTGAGTGGGGCAGGCGCATTTGCAGGGGTTTGGGCGATCGTTTGGGGAGTCGCGGCGATCGCACCGATCGCTGTTGCCGCACTAGGATGCAGCACGCCAGCACTTACCACTGTTAAACATAACAACATTTGAGCGATCGACTGCCCGCAGTTAAAGCCAAAAACGATCGCGCGATCGGCTTTTTCGTCCCGACGGCTGGAATAATACTGAGATGCACTTGGCACTAAATTCAAAAAATTACGCATTAGATGATAATTTGGTTATTTGTCAGGGGTCGTAGCTTGGGCAACTGTTCGCCTGCAACGAAAACTGACAACGGAAGCAGGGACACGGCACAATCTAATTTTAGATGGCTGATTCAAAATTGGCTGAAACTGCCGGAATAATAAGCATAATAATCTAAAACCTCAAATATAAAATTGATCGACCTGTGGAACTTGTACTTGTAAAAAAAGAAACAAATACCTTGACAAAAGCCCCCCTCCGGTTGTTGGTTGCAGCTAGCGGCACTGGTGGACATTTATTTCCCGCGATCGCCACCGCTGGGCAGTTGAACGACTGTCAGATCGAATGGCTAGGAGTCCCAGACCGCATGGAAACCCAGTTAGTTTCATCCCTTTACCCCCTCCACACGATCGCCGTTGAAGGCTTTCAGCAGGGATTTGGGCTCGGTACACTGCGAATTTTGGGCGGACTCGCCGGATCGGTCCTTCACGTGCGGAAGTTGCTCAAAGCGGGAAATTTTCAGGGAGTCTTTACTACCGGCGGTTACATCGCAGCACCGGCAATTCTAGCGGCCCGTTCTTTGGGTTTGCCGGTAATTCTCCACGAATCTAATGCAATTCCCGGGAAGGTGACGCGCTGGTTTAGTCCTTTGTGCACTGCTGTGGCGATCGGATTTGAAGCAGCAGCCAAGCATTTACCCCGCGCGAAAACCGTGGTTGCTGGTACGCCCGTGCGATCGCAATTCCTCGCCCGCCAACCTCTAAATTTGCCAATTCCTGACGGTGTACCTGTAATTTTAGTCATGGGCGGCTCTCAAGGTGCTGTCGCAGTCAATAAGTTAGTGCGCGAGTGTGCTCCGGCTTGGTTTGATGCCGGTGCTTGGGTGGTTCACCTCACCGGAAATAACGACCCGGATGCTGAGAGTTTGAAACATGAGCAATATTTGTCGATGCCATTTTACGACAATGTGGCGAGTTTGTTGCAGCGAGCGAATTTAGCAATTAGTCGATCGGGCGCCAGTGCTCTGACAGAATTAGCAGTGACGGGAGTACCTTCTATTTTAATTCCTTTTCCTCACGCCGCTGACGACCACCAAAGATTTAATGCGGAAGTATTTGCTAAAGCCGGCGCCGCCGTGGTATTCCGTCAAAGCGAACTGACAGCAGATGTGTTGCAAAGCAAAGTGTTGTATTTGTTAAGAGATTCCGAATATTTGGCAAAAATGTCTCAAGCTGCTGCTCAATTAGCGGTGACAGACAGTACAGAACGTTTGGCTAATTTGGTGAGGGAATTGGTGGTGCGGTAGGGAGTGTTAAAGTAAATAGGCGATCAAGAATTTGTAACCAGGAGAAAGTCAAATGGCATACAGTGACTTTAATTTAGGCGCAGTATTGAAAACCTTTGACTTAGCTTATTCTGAAATAGTAGAAATCTTCACCCCTGCACCAGAGTTAGAGTACAGCAGATTACTGACCGAAACTTTGCAAGAAAATCTGCCTGTAGCTCTCGGTAGCAATACAGAAAAATCGCGTTCGGAACTGATTATCGCGCCGATTTTAATGGAAGTGAGAAAACTTTTGCACCATCGCGTGAGCTTATTTTCTGGCATTGATTTTACTGTAGATGCTGAAAGAGGGCTGAATGGGAATTGTGATTTTTTGATAAGTCGATCACCAGAATTGTTGATCGTAAAAGCCCCAGTCATTGCTATTGTAGAGGCTAAAAAGGAAAACATTAATTCTGGATTGGGACAGTGCATAGCTGAAATGCTAGCAGCTAAAATCTTCAACGAGCGCGAAGGTAATGAGATTACCACAATTTATGGGTCTGTCACTACAGGAGATAGGTGGAAATTCTTAAAACTCGAAGGACAAGCGGTTTTTGTTGAGACAACCGAAACTTTGCTTACCAATTTAGGTAAAATTTTAGGAATTTTAGCATTTGGAATGGACGATCGCGCGCTTAATCCCTAATTATCACCAATATTCAACTTAACAAAGTTAACTACCGATTCTAATCCTTCTTTGGTCTTCAAGTTAGTAAAAACAAAAGGTTTGTCGCCGCGCATTTTTTTCGCGTCCCATTCCATTACGCCTAAGTCTGCTCCTACATAAGGTGCGAGGTCTGTTTTATTAATTACCAACATATCAGATTTAGTAATTCCTGGTCCGCCTTTGCGCGGAATTTTATCGCCTGCAGCGACATCGATTACGTAAATTGTTAAATCTACTAACTCCGGGCTAAAAGTTGCCGCCAAGTTATCGCCGCCACTTTCGACAAACACTAAATCTAAATCAGTGAATTTTTGCTCTAACTCTTCTATAGCTACTAAGTTAATGGAAGCATCTTCGCGGATGGCTGTGTGGGGACAGCCTCCCGTTTCTACGCCCAAAATTCGATCGCTGTCTAAAGCTTGACTCCGAACCAAAAACTGTGCATCTTCCTGAGTATAGATATCATTAGTAACAACCGCAATCTGGTACTGCTGCCGCAGCGCCTTGCACAAAGCATCAAGTAAAGCAGTTTTGCCCGAACCAACCGGCCCAGCAATTCCTACACGAAAAGCACCCATAGCGATTTTAGATTTTAGATTTTCTGATTTTCAACTGCGAAACAACCGAGTGTACTGAGTTTCGTGCGCCATGCTAGCCAGTCCTAATCCCCAACTGCAACTGCCAAGGTCATCATCTTCTAATTGTAAAACTTCTTGCGCCGTGCAGCTAATTTGCGATTGCAAATCTAACAGCAACTGTTGACCGGCTGTTTGACCGAGGGGAATCAGTTTCACGCCCGCACTCGCCAAATTTGCAGCCCAACTGTACAAATATCCTAACACGGCCGCTTCCTCTTCAATCTGCCAGTTGGCGGCGGCAATGCCAAAGCTGATCGCAAAATTGCACTGATTGCCGCCAAATTCCACCAAATCTTTTGCACTTGTTGTTAACCCAGAAGCAACGGGCGATTCCCTGCGGGATAGCTTCGCTTCACGCAAATCCAGCAGCAACCTGACCAAAGTCCGCCCCATTTGCCAACTTTGCAAGCGCAACTCTTCTGTTTCCTTAGCAGCAGTCGCCCAAGCATTCCAGTAATTCAAAGCGGTCAAATCCCCTATCTGTGCCGCCCTCAAAGCCCGTACCACCACAGCAGCTTCTACTCGAACAGCCCCGAATTGCAGCGAATTTTCTAACCAATTCCTCAAAGTAATCTCGCTGTCGATCGCACCGGTTTCTACCAGACTTTCGATTCCCTCAGAATAACTATAAGCTCCCACAGGTGCAAAAGCTAGCTGCAACAAAGATAAAAGTTGATTGTTCACTGTTGACTGTTCACTGTTGACTTCTTGCTTCTTGAATGGCCGAAAGCAATTTACTCATAAGCCCTCGGATTCATCAGTGGGAGTAAATCTAAAATCTAAAATCTAAAATCTAAAATCTAATGGCTGTGCCCGTAAGCGCCCATTTCTGGCTGAAACGGCACAACTTCATCTGTTACTTCCAAACCCATTTTTTCGAGCATTCCCTGCAAAACTGAGTCGGGAGAAAGCCTTAAATAATTATCGGCAATTTCTAAAGCTACGTGACGGTTGCCTAAATGATAAGCTGCCCGCATCAGTAGCAGCGGACTTGATGCCCGGGCTGTCAGCACCAGTTCGGGTTTTGCACTTACCAGTACCAAACAGCTACCGTCTTCCGACTGCAATAAATCTCGATCGCGCAGTACCGTACCTCTGGGCAAACTCAGGTGCAGCTTTTCCCCCGTTTCTGTCTCGAATCGGTGGCGGCTGCGACTGCGATCGTCCGCTGTCATTGGTAAAGTAAAGCTGACAATAGCATCGGGATTTGCCGGTAAATGTTTTGTGAATGTTAGCATTTTTCTATTTTATTCCTCAGATCACTTCACTTGACATTAAGTTTTTGAGGAATATCTTTTTTATAGCCGAAGGAATAAGGAAGACACAAGTCCCAATCTTCAGCTCATGTTTCAGAAATTAAAAACGTCTTAATCGTGTTGCCGCTAGCTATATCTCATTGCGATTTACAGCAAGTTGAAAAATATTCATCTTTCTGACCGCTCCCGTTCTGGTCTTATTACCAAATTTATGTTATTTTGTCAAGCATTTAATCACAGACGATCGCTTTTTTTTCAAAAAATTTTGCCTACCGTCTAGGAACTCGAACAATTTAAATCTCCAATATATTGTTGCGGGGAGGTAGCGGTTAGGAATTCTGCCTGCCCTTAACAAGCTTTTATGGAGAAGTCTAATAGAACGGGAGAAGAAGAAAGACTCAAACCCTCCAGCTTATTGATTGCCCGCTTGTTGCAGTCGCAGGAGCTCGGCTTGAATTTGCTGTTTGACTGCCGGATTCGCTTGCTGGAGCAAAGTGAGCTGGTTGAAGCGACTAACTGTCAAACCATTGGTTTCGATAACTTTTTTAGCTTGTTGGCAGTAATTCACTGCGATGCCGCGAACACTTCCAGACAATCTATTAATTTGCTGAGTTTCGTTGCACACGACTCTGGGAACCGAGCCCCCTGCCATTCCTTTTATTTCGTTATAAGCTTCCACCCGTCTCGGTTCTATTGCCAACACAGCACGAGCGTAGCTAGTAATTTCTTCGCTGCTAATTTCTTGAGCTTGGGCTGCGGCTCCGAAAACGAGGTTTGGGGATTGTCCATACAAACCGGGCGCCCATCCGCTAGCTAAAGCTGCTGCTGAAAAGATGCCAAGCAACAGCGATTGTCGCAGCATCCGGTTTATGCCAAATTTAGAGGTGTTTATTGAGGTGTTCATGGTCGTCGGTGATTGATTACGTGTAGATAAAAATGACACAGCGCTTGGAGGCTCAATCTTTTTGAATAATGTGGTGGGTAAAAAGTTCCTGCCGTTGGTGACTATTTTGAATTCGAGCAGGATGGTTGGGGAGTTGCTACGACGATCGACTTTTTAGCAAATTCAATAATTTCCTTCAGTATAACATCTGTCAGAAGTTGACAAAATTCAAACTTTAGATAGTAATTTTAATTACAGAGCGTTCCCGAATTGCCTCTGGCAATAATTCTAAAAGCGCAAATATTAAATAATTCTAAAAGCTATTGACAAATTACTCGCCTTAATTGCCCTCATTAAGGTACGCGGTAGCAAAGCTCTCCCTTTTCCCGTAGGGGTTCCCGTAGGGTAGGGTAGGGAAGCGCCTGGAAGGCTAGGTCAAATTTAGCAGCAATCGCACTCATCAATTGCGGCGATGATTTATTTAATCTTAAGCGGTGGTTCATTTGTCGATCGAGAAAATCCCCCACTGGTTTGGCTGCTGACGAAGCCAGAGGCGGAACAAAAATCATATTTTACTACCCGAAGATAGAGACGGCAGCAGGGAACTAGACATTAAAATCTTGTTATCAAAATGCGCGCTATCTGTTTTCGGCAGTCAACGCCCAGGCCTGCGATTCCAGTTCTCGCTTCCTCCAGTTTGGGGCTGTGAAAACTTGTCTGGGAGTTACCCAGAAACCCGATTTTTCTACGAAATAAAATTGTTACAGCCATCAGCCAGAGTAGACAAACCCGGAAAGCTAGAATTTTTGGCTCTCAGTTTTCTTGTCATATAGATCGCAGATAGCGAACTTTGGCAAGCATGATCGCAGCAATTTAACAATTATTAATTACCCATTGCCCATGAAAAGTCAAAAAGAACTTTGGCGAGTTATTCTCGCAGTAGCTATCAGTATTGTAGGCGTGCTGCACTTTGCAGTACCCGCACCTTTTATCAGAATTGTGCCGCCCCAGCTTCCTTACCCGGAAGCCTTGGTCTATATCAGCGGTTTTTTCGAGATTTTGGGCGGAATTGGGCTGTTACTTCCTCCTGTGAGCAGGGCGGCTGCGTGGGGGTTAATTGCCTTGTTTATTGCCGTGTTTCCAGCTAATATCAATCAAGCCGTCAACAATATTCCGATAGAAGGGATTCCCCACAACCAATTACTGTATTGGTTCAGGCTGCCTTTTCAAGCTGTCTTGATTGCTTGGGCCTGGGTTTATACCCAACCAGACGAAGGTAAACCCCGGGCTTCTATAGTTCCAGATAGAACAGAAAATGCCCGATGAAGCCGTTCGACTACCATGCGGATTTTAAGAACATCGACTTTCGACAGCACCCGGAACTTTATCGGGTAGGGAAAGGAGAACAGGGAGTGCTGTTGGTGGAACCCTACAAAGGAGAAATTCTGCCTTTCTGGAGATTTAAGACTCCTGAAATTGCCAGGGAGTCCAGCAGCAAAATTTACTCCTTGTTTTTAGACTATCTTGATCGCGACGATTTTGTGGGAGCCGACATGGCCCGGAAGTTCTTGCAGATGGGGTATACTCGATCGCGTCGCTACGCCAACCACAAAAGCGGTCGAAAATACCAGCAAAACCCTCAGAAGCTGAAGTCTGTTGCAGAGCAAATCGCAGCTCGAAAAGATATTTTGCCCCTACAAGCAGATCCAGTGAAAGCAGAATCCGCCGCCATTTTTCAAGAGAAATGGATGCTGGCCAAAATCAATGAGAAATATCTCCAGCTTTTAGCCAGACACCAGCAGATGTACGAATCTTATTTAGTCAAGTCTGAGGATTGACATACGATTACAAAAACTCAGAAATCACAATTTAGCCCCCAGGCAGCAGTGCAGTTGTGCGTGACTATCTGGGGGCCGCATCGATCGAGGGTTGTCCTATAACTTACTCATCATCTTCTTCCGTCTGCCACTGTCGCCAAATTTCAAAGGCATTAAAGCCCCTGTATTGCAGGTAATTCAAGACTTTGCCCTTGGTTTTCGGATCTGCTTTACCCCAAGTATCGATCTTGTATTTCCGCATGACTTTGGCTTTTAATTCGGCCAGTTTTTCTGCTTCGGAGTCCTGATTTTCGGCAATTTCTTCTTCCCAGACTTGCTCGAACAAATCGTTGGTAATTCCTTTTTGCAGGCATTTGCGCTTGATGGCCGACTTCCCGTATTTGCCTGCTGCAGAGGCGATCGAGTTTGCCACCAAGCGAGTGTCGGACTGATAGCCGCGGTCTTGAATTTGCGCGATCGCCTCCAATATTTCCTCATTGCCAAAACCTTTCTCTTGCCCCTTTTTGCGAAGTTCAGAGGCACTGTAGTCTTTGCGGGACAAGAGAAAATAGAAATAGTCAAGACAGCTCATCAGTTCAATCGAAGGGTGGCGCGCAAATACTCGTGTAGCGAATGCCAAATCCAGTCGCCTTGCTATCGGCTGACTGCATCGCGATCGCCTCTATTCTTCTGTATCCTCCTCTTCATCATCCAATTCCACATCCGGTCTGTCCACATCGATCTGAATCAAGCGAATGTGCTTGTATCCGAGCTTAATTTCAAACTCGTCTCCCGGCTTTAATCCCATTTCTTGGGTATAATTTGCCCCGATCACGATCGAACCATTCTTGTGAACGCTAGCTCGATAACTCGCTTCTCGCCCGCGTCCGTCTGCTTTAGACTTCTCTAGCTCAATGCCCTTAGCAGCTAGCACTGCATCGTAAAACTCAGCCAGATTAATCCGGGTTTCTCCACTTTTGCTGACCGTGAAGTAGCCGCAAAGCTTTGCAAGTTCTCTGCGCGGCAAATCACTGCCTTTGATTTTTTGAAGCAGACCTTTTCCTGTTAAGGGTGCTGTAGCTGTTTCTGCCATTGACCGTACCTCGCTTATTGGACTTTACTTATATCAATTACAACACATTAGATTAACTTTGTTTCACTGTCAATACTAAGAATTCTGAATATTAAGATTCTGGATAAATTTCTGCAGACTCAAGACCGGGGGTGCAAGTAAGGATGCTCGAAGGGCGATCAATTTGCTGATCGCGGCCCAAATCCTTGCGTAAGCCTCTCTTGCGATCGCGCGGGGAATTATTGTCGCAAATTAAATGCTTTACTTTTTTACAGTAAAGTCTGTTCCCTGCATTCACCAACCCCCGATCGAGTCTGTGGTCAAGGTCAAAATAAGACAGCCATGAATGGAAATACCTAGAACGCAGCCACTGCAAATCTGCTGAAAGCATTTACCGGCGCGGGGTTAACTTTTACCTCAACAAGACGAGGCAGCACTTGTTCTCGATGTCACTGCCAGCTACTTTAAATTCTATTTTTCGGGCTGGAAATCCCATCAAAACCCCAAATACCAACGGGCAATCTTCTATTAAGGTGTTGGGCATATAACTTGCACAGAACGCAGTCTGAGGAAGGCAATCAGGTAAAAATTGCAAGAAATTTCACCGGTTCGTTGAATGGGTTTAAGCTAAAACCCGAATCAATGGGCGCGGCGGCAGAAACATCGGGCAGCCACTAAGACCGGAATAGTTTTGATCGGGTGAGATTGCTTCCCGGCTCTTAACACTTCGCCAGGAATCAGTAGATTTCTAGGGGGAACTCGGGAAAATCTTCCTCCTCCGGCCCCAAGCCAGAGAATTTGAGGTTATTTCCACAGGGGAATTGAAAAATACCCAGTTAAATGCACAACAGCTTAAATGTTTGATGCACTACAAATTAGCAGCGGTTCCCGACAAGGAGTTTGCATGGAAATGTATTGGTTTCCACTCGTGACCTGTAAACTGCCATACTCTCAAAATTTATGCACCAACTGGAGTGGCGCGTCAAACTCACAGCCGCTTCCATAATTAATTATTGTGAAATATAGCAAGCGCGCTGACGGTGAGGACGTTCTTAATGGTTGCAACTCTGGCTTTTATTGTCTTGTGCCGAATGACGAATGCTCCTGCTGCCGAATCAGCCCGCTCAAAAACGCATACAAGCCACCGACTCCTGTCGTGGAGAGGTCAAAATTTTAGACTGTTGTTCCAGTTCCCAGATTTATCTGTGGAGCAAATTTAAAATCTCAAATCCTTTGACTCAGGGATCAAGCCGAAGCCTAAAATATACAATCGACTGATGAATTCTCTATCAATCAGTCCCGGACTTACTCTCTCGACGAGAAACCCGGTTTCTTCCTAGATGCTTGGTTGTGCTGCTGCTGATTTTCGGTAAAAACCGGCTTGATGAACGTAATATCGTTTCCGGTTGTATGGGAATGATAAAGTCAAGGTCAATAATTCCACATTCCCCCACTCCCCACGGACCACTCCTCACTCCCCATCATAAGGAGTGTAACCGGAATTGATATAAGTCCGAGATTCGATCGAGCAGTATACTTTTGATCGCTTTGCCAGCGGCAGCCGATCGCGAATGGCCAGCAAAAACCCCACCCAGTTTGGAGCCAGGCCAAGAGGGTCTAAATTCAGCCTTGCAGTGGGCGATCGCTTTTAGTGACGTTGTTGCAGGTAATTTTGCGACAGGGGAGTCCGTACCGCCGGCAGTAACTCTTCAGGTTTCGTGCCTTGCTGGTGGGAGTACCGCCACCCAAAAAAGCCAGCACTCAAAGCAACGGGCAACAAGCAAAGGATCAGGGTCACAGATTGTTTCAACCCGGGTTTTTTTAACGGTTTCTGAGTCGGTGCAGCGGCGCGAGTTGCTTGGATCACCGAACACTCAGAATTAGGAATAGAGGACGGCGAAGCCGTCGGTGAGTTCGGTGAATTAGTAGCATCGGGTTGATCGTTCTGGTGAACCCAATCCCTACGATCTTTTAATTGCTCGGGAAAATATTCCCAGACTTCGCCGTCAGAATTGTCTGACTCATGCGATCGATTGGCTGGGATTGGGGGGTATTGGGCGATCGCCGAGAGCGAAGGTGGCGCATTCCATTCTGTACCCGCCAAGGCCGGCTGCGTTCCGGACGCGATTATTTGCACCCGAGACCCGGATGCCACGCTGTGGGCTGGGCCGCCGATCAGATAGCCGTCAAAGTCCGGGTGCTGGTAGAGAATCGGCAAAGCCCAGTATAGCTGGTGAGAACCGTAGGCAGAAATTAGCCCAGCTCTGGCCCGGCTCAGGCTGAGATCAACTGGATAGCCTTGATTGAGGTTGCGGTAAAACAGCCGCGTCAGAGTTAGGGCTACATCGTCGGGGATGCTTTCGGCCATTGCTAGCACTGCCGGAATGCCCCGCTTGACTAGAGCTTCGGTTAAGTTGCGTTCCGGACTGTCGTCCGCGAGGTCTGAGGGGTCGCCGTAGGCGCCGCGGCAAGAGTTGAACACGGCCATCTGAATACCGTTGTTAACGAGCAATCCAGCTAAGTCATCGCCACTCAAGGTTTCGGTTAAGCCGGTGCGGCTGCTGACTAAGTAGAGTTCGCCACCTCTGGAACCTAAGTTGCTGTGGCCTGCGTAGTGCAGGACTTGGTAGTGTCCTTGTTCTAGGGCTTGGGTAAGTTGTTCTCGATCGGGCTGTTCGAGAATAGTCAGTTGAATTTCCGGGGAATGCGGGCTGTTTTTAAGAGGATTACCGGTGCGGTTTTGGAGTTCTTGTTGCAAATGGAGCACTTCTCGCTTGAGCTGCAAGCTGTCTCGATCGCTCGGAGAGGCGATCGCCATTAAAATTTTTAGTGGCCCGCTACTAGGCAGTATCCGGGTTTGTTTGAACAAACTTGTACCTGGTTGGTAGCGAGAAAACACGACATCGGTGCCGGTTGCCAAAGGGCGATCGCCCGCGTGCAGCACTTCCCACGGCAGACGCGGCAAGCGCCGGCCTTTGAGGCCGAGCCGCAGTTGCAGCACTTCTCGGCGGTGCTGGGCGATGCCTTGAGCGCAAGTCCAGCTATCGCGCAAGTTTCCTTGAAACAGCCCGCTGTATAATTGTTGTCCGAGCGCTACTAAATTCGGGGCTGAGTTGTGTCCCGAGCGGGAGATCCCGCGACCAGCAAAACTGCTTCCCTGTACTGCTTTTCCTTGGAGCAAGCCCACCAGCGGGTCGTTCATCAGTTGAGCAGACAGTGCAAGCCATTCGTCGATCGGCCAGCGGACTTGTTCTTCGGCTAAGGGTACACCGGGTGCAACCCTTTCTGTCCGCACTAGATATTCGTCGTCCCCAACAGGGGTGACTGAGAGTTGAAATTCCTGGCTCACCGGTTTAGCGCCCTCCCGCCTTAATTCTGAGTTTGCCTGCGTTTTTGCGGCTAGCAATAGCGATCGGCAAAATAATTTTTACTTTTTCAATCAAAGTTTTTGAATGCGCTTCCCCCGATCGGGCGATCGCTGGGGTCATATATATTTGTTCAAACACTTTGAGGATATAAAAGTTGTACTTTAATAACAGTTTATTAGTTTTGATTGCCCTGTGGCTCGGTGAAAGCCGAATTTTCTCCAATCTTGCTATCTTTAACATTTTGCACCTCTACCGCAGACCCCTTTAGATTCGTCGTGAACTTGAGTTTCTCATTGCTGAGTAAAGTTAAATTGGAGGCACTTTACCAGGCGGATCTCTAGTTCTTATTAAAATTACTTCGGCTCTCGCCAACCGGTTTCAGGGTAATATCGCAGGCAAAGTTGAGTATTTTATTTTTTTGGGCGATCGGTCGATCGGTCGTTACCGCTTATCCTCTACCACCAACCCCCCATGTGTAATCTTGATTTTGTGTCAATTAATTAATTGGTCAGCCCTGGGTTCTCATCCGTAAGCCCTCCGCCCTCATCCTTAAGACCTCAGTGGCGATCGGTAATCGATAGTTGACCATCGATAATTGCTAATAACTTATTGCTAATTTACTCCTTTTATGATATAGAAAGCTTTTAATTTAACTCTCTTAATCTAGTTAAAGTTAAGCAGCAAAAATAAACTTAAGCAGCCAAGAACTCTCAACAATACAACGACCATCAAATTATTCCGGTACTCTCAAGCAACCATCATTTTTGGCATTTAGAGAATTACGCCTCATCAGGTCGGTTTCTCGGAGAATTATTGGATTTGGTAGCAAAGGCTCTACAAAACAACAGGGTTTCGCAGCCTCGCCGTGAGTCAATCGATTTTAGATTTTAGATTAAAGAATTGAAGCATTGACCCCACGAATAAATTCGGGGGGCAAGTTTCATCGGATACAGATTTTTTATTTCTACACGGATGAATCCGGGGGCTCCTATCCTGGATGCTTTCGGTCATTCGCGCTCAAAATGCCGATCGAGCTTGCAACTGTCACCAACAACCAATCCTGCCTCGATACTACTTTTAGACCAATATTACAATCTGTCTTGAGATAGATAAATTTTGGCAGGACTCTTAGTATTGATCCGAAAAAATTTTTTTCTCAGTTCGCGAGGTTTCCTCGTATCAAGAGAAAATTGTGCAACTAAAAATTAGAACAAATATTTGCCTGG
The DNA here is from genome assembly GCF_036700845.1 of Microcoleus sp. S13_C5. NCBI lineage: Bacteria > Bacillati > Cyanobacteriota > Cyanophyceae > Oscillatoriales > Microcoleaceae > Microcoleus > Microcoleus sp. S13_C5. The sequence goes on along the minus strand of NZ_JAUBPR010000014.1, from coordinate 40,396 downwards.
GCGAATTATCTAAATTTCTAATTAGTCATCGGGAACTAAAATTAGAAGCGTGCAGTCGTTTAGGAAAGAGATTCAAATCCTAAGTCAGGGAAGGATTTGTCAAAGCTGGGAGTGTTACAAAACTTCAATACACCCAGCCTAGGGCGGAAAAAAAGCAAGGGTAAAATTTGGGGGATACAGGTTTTGGGTAGTTATTTAGGAGTTGTCAGTTGCAAGTTTAAATTCAGCTAACTCACTGTAGAAATTACGTAGAGAATCTACAATTAGAGGTCTTTCGGCGCTGCTTACTGTAGAAATTACCGAGAACATCTTAAATGCTCGGAGCTTCGGCGCAGCAATTACAGTGTAGGTTGCGGACTAATTAAGTTGGGTTCGCAATGGCAGAATATAAAACTCGCAACAGAGCGAAAAAAACCTTGCGGTTTAAGTGGCATCTATAATAGTAAAGATCAAGAGACCAGCTCCTGTAGCAGGCGAAAGCATGAAGTTAAAAAATTTTCTTCTGCTGCCTCCTGTTTGCTGATAAATTGATTCTAAGAAGCTTACCTTTTTTTGGGAAATATCAACGATGGCAGAAGAAAACTTGTTAGAAGAAAGCCCGAGAAAACTTTTTCTGGCTCAAGATGAAACACAAAAGCCTGTGGGGGATTTAGGCAAAAACAGCCCCCAAATTTCCGATGAGGAGTTAGCCAAGTTAATTCAGGAAGCGCTCGCCGAAAACACCGACGGCGTTAACACAAAATTTCCGAATCAGTCTAACGGTGCATCCGACACAGGTGCTGCTGATAACAGCTCAATAGCTCAATTTAACGGCATACCCGAAGAAGGTGCGGGCGACGATGATGGCAGTGGCATCGATCGCCGCCGAACCCTCGTCGGTAGCGATGATGATGACGTAATTGTCGCCACCGGCGATCAGGATAAGATATACGGCAAAAAAGGCCGAGACAAAATCAAAGGAAACCGTGGCAAAAAAAATACAATCTACGCGGGTAAAGATGATGATGAGTGCGAGGGCGGCGATGAGGATGATGAAATAAAGGGCGATCGTGGCAACGACACCGTTAAGGGCGGCAAAGGCAACGACACCATTAACGGCGGTAAAGATAACGACACCCTTTTTGGTGGCAGCGGCAACGACATCTGCAAAGGTGATGACGGCGATGACTGGGTGCACGGCAACGAAGGAAATGATGACGTTGACGGCGGCGCCGGCAACGATACCATCTACGGCGGCAAAGGCGACGACAAGTGCGAGGGCGGTGAAGGTAACGATAACGTCCGGGGCGATCAGGGCAAGGATACCGTTAGTGGCGGCGACGGCAACGATACCGTTAATGGCGGCAAAGATAACGATACCGTGCTAGGCGGTGGCGGCAACGACGTTTGCATGGGTGACGACGGCGACGACAGCGTTAGCGGCGGCACCGGCAACGATACCTTGATGGGCGGCGACGGCAACGACGTTTGCATGGGTGACGACGGCGACGACAGCGTTAGCGGCGGCACCGGCGACGATACGCTCATGGGCGGTGACGGCAACGACGCTTGCATGGGTGACGACGGCGACGACAGCGTGATGGGCGGTGCCGGCGACGATACCTTGATGGGCGGCACCGGCAACGATACCCTCGTTACTGGCGACGGCAATGACATGGCAGACGGTGGCGACGGCGACGACAGCGTTGTCGGCGGCGGCGATGGCGAAGATACGCTGATGGGCGGCGACGGCAACGATACGCTGATGGGCGGTACTGGCAACCATACCTGTGTCGGTGGCGCTGGAGATGACGTTTTTGTCATGGGTAAACCTACTACTCCGGGCCGTTCTTCAGTCATCAAGGACTACGAAGATGGCAAGGACAAGTTTAAGCTGATTGGCGACTTGAACTTTAGCGACTTGACGTTTGTACAAGTCGATGACGATACCGAAATTCGGGCCAATAACGTCGCGCTGGCGCGATTGTTGAAGGTCAAGGCAACGCAGATCGATGCTGGCGACTTTTTGGGAGTTAATGGTCAAACTCCAACTCCAACTCCAACTCCAACTCCAACTCCGAACCCGGTTTTTAACCCTCCGAAAGTGGAAGTTAATAAAAGCTTGACTGCTGGTTCCAGCGGCAGCGACCAAACTATTACTTCTGAGTTGTTGCGGTTTGTCGATGCTGAGCAAGGTCCTAGCAACACAGTCTTCAAGCTAACCGAGCTGCCCGATGCTACAACCGGCCAACTATTCTTTAAGGGAGTCGCTGTAACACAAGTCGGTTTTACCTTCACTCAAGCAGACATTAACGCAGGCTTGTTAAGTTTCAAAGCGAAACCAGGTTTTATCGGTCCGGCTGGTTTTGGTTTTGAAGTTAGCAACGGCAAAAACGCTCTCACCAACCAGCGTTTTAGCTTGACTATCGAGCAAAATCTCTTTAAGTTTGGTGGCACTACAGCACCTCAAGTTATTGTCGGTTCTGCGACGCTGGATAACGACATCGAAGGCAGCGATGGTGACGATGACATTACAGCCGGCAAAGGCCAGGACACCATCATCGGGGGCAAAGGCAAGGACACAATTAAAGGTGGCGATGGCAATGACGATATCGACGGCGGCGATGACGATGATTATATCGAAGTTAGCCTAGGCAAAAACAAAATAAAAGGAGGCCAAGGCAACGACACAATTAAAGGTGGCGATGATGATGACGAGATCGAAGGTGGCTTAGGAACCAATATTCTCAGTGGGGGTGCTGGAAAGAATCGCTTTATTTACCGCACTTCCCGCCAACAGATTCAAACAGTTGCAGAAGCTGACTTAATTACTGACTTTAAGGTCGATGACGATGTTTTAGAGCTTTCTACAGCAGCTTTTGTTAATCTCAGCGTTTCTAGCTTGACCCGACTGGATATTACTCCTACTACTCCTCCTGGGTCGATCGGCAGCGCTAATTTGCTCGACTTCACCCTGGATATCAATGTTAACAGCATCGCGACTTTGCAAGCGCGGTTTGCACAGTTGGGTGGCAACCCAGACGCGCCTACTTTCTGTCAGTTTACAGATGCCACTACCGGCCGTACCGTGCTGGTATTTGCTGTTGGGGCGCGCTTTGAAATTGTGGCCAGTTTCTCACTCAACGTTCGCCTGCAAGTCAGTAACTTTGTCTTCACCGGCCCGCCACTAAATATTCCTGTCGGTACTGCCGGCCCTGACAATGTGGATTTCACCACTTCTCCGGCCCCAGTTAATTACGATGGTTTAGCAGGCGATGACAAGATTGTCGGCAGCAATTATAACGATAGCCTCAAGGGCGGCGACGGCAACGACACTATCACCGGCGGCCTCGGTTTGGATGTCATAAGCGGTGGCAGTGGTGCGGATCTGTTTGTTTACAGGACAACTAAAGAAGGCGGCGATAAAATTACCGACTTTACCCCTGGGGTAGACAAATTCGAGTTTAGCGCGAGCGCTTTCGGTAATTTGACTACGACTAACTTTGACGCTGTAAGTGGTTCAAATCCGGACATTACTGGCAAAGAGTTAGTGATTTTCACAGGCGGCAGTTATGCCTCTTTGGAAGCTGCACAAGCTAAAGCCCTGGGCAATTCTACAACTGCTGGTTTCTTCGCCTTTACGAATGCGTCGAACGAGACTGTGTTGTATTTTGACTCGAACGGTACTGTAGCGGGTGGTTCGACACTTATTGCGAATTTGGGTACGGCTGCTAGCAATCTGGGAACGGCGGACTTTGTATTTACAGGTACGATCGCCTCTTCTGATACTGGTACTACTACCAACTCAGGCAGTGTTGCTGATTTAACTGCTGCTGGGAACACTTTCCCGAGCGACTTTAACAATTTCGGTTCTGGTGTTGGCGGTTACAACTTCACTACTCCTGTCTTATTTACCGGAGATGCGACTGCTAACAGCGTCACTGGTACTGAGTTTGCTGACATCTTCAGCGGCGGTTCTGGTGCAGATTTGATCACTGGCGGTTCAGGTGCGGATCTGTTTGTTTACAAAGCAACAGGCGAAGGCGGCGATACAATTACCGACTTTACTGTTGGGGTAGACAAATTCCAGTTTATCAGCGGTGCTTTCGGTAATTTGACGACGACTAACTTTGACGCTGTAAGTGGTTCAAATCCGGACATTACTGGCAAAGAGTTAGTGATTTTCACAGGCGGCAGTTATGCCTCTTTGGAAGCTGCACAAGCTAAAGCCCTGGGCAATTCTACAACTGCTGGTTTCTTCGCATTTACTAATGCGTCGAACGAGACTGTGTTGTATTTTGACTCGAACGGTACTGCAACCGGTGGTTCTACCTTGATTGCGAATCTGGGTACTGCTGCTAGCAATCTGGGAACGGCGGACTTTGTATTTACAGGTACGATCGCCTCTTCTGATACTGGTACTACTACCAACTCAGGCAGCGTTGCTGATTTAACTGCTGCTGGGAACACTTTCCCGAGCGACTTTAACAATTTCGGTTCTGGTGTTGGCGGTTACAACTTCACTACTCCTGTCTTATTTACCGGAGATGCGACTGCTAACAGCGTCACTGGTACTGAGTTTGCTGACATCTTCAGCGGCGGTTCTGGTGCAGATTTGATCACTGGCGGTTCAGGTGCGGATCTGTTTGTTTACAAAGCAGTAGGCGAAGGCGGCGATACAATTACCGACTTTACTGTTGGGGTAGACAAATTCCAGTTTATCAGCGGTGCTTTCGGTAATTTGACGACGACTAACTTTGACGCTGTAAGTGGTTCAAATCCGGACATTACTGGCAAAGAGTTAGTGATTTTCACAGGCGGCAGTTATGCCTCTTTGGAAGATGCACAAGCTAAAGCCCTGGGCAATTCTACAACTGCTGGTTTCTTCGCCTTTACTAATGCGTCGAACGAGACTGTGTTGTATTTTGACTCGAACGGTACTGCAACCGGTGGTTCTACCTTGATTGCGAATCTGGGTACTGCTGCTAGCAATCTGGGAACGGCGGACTTTGTATTTACAGGTACGATCGCCTCTTCTGATACTGGTACTACTACCAACTCAGGCAGCGTTGCTGATTTAACTGCTGCTGGGAACACTTTCCCCGTCACCTTTAACAATTTCGGTTCCGGTGCTGGCGGTTACAACTTCACCACTCCTGTCTTGTTTACCGGAGATGCGAGTGCTAACAGCGTCACTGGTACTGAGTTTGCTGACATCTTCAGCGGCGGCAGCGGTGCAGATATTCTGACTGGCGGTGCTGGTGCGGATCTGTTTGTTTACAAAGCAGTAGGCGAAGGCGGTGATACGATTACTGACTTTACCTCTGGAAGTGACAAATTCCAGTTTACCGCGAGCGCTTTCGGCAATTTGACTACGACTAACTTTGACGCTGTAAGTGGTTCAAATCCTGACATTACTGGCAAAGAGTTAGTGATTTTCACAGGCGGCAGTTATGCCTCTTTGGAAGCTGCACAAGCTAAAGCCCTGGGCAATTCTACAACTGCTGGTTTCTTCGCATTTACTAATGCGTCGAACGAGACTGTGTTGTATTTTGACTCGAACGGTACCGCAGCGGGTGGTTCTACCTTGATTGCGAATCTGGGTACGGCTGCTAGCAATCTGGGAACGGCGGACTTTGTATTTACAGGTACGATCGCACCTTCTGCCAGTGGTACTACTACTAGCTCAGGCAGCGTTGCCGATTTAACTGCGGCTGGGAACACTTTCCCCGTCACCTTTAACAATTTCGGTTCCGGTGCTGGCGGTTACAACTTCACCACTCCTGTCTTGTTTACCGGAGATGCGAGTGCTAACAGCGTCACTGGTACTGAATTTGCTGACATCTTCAGCGGCGGTTCTGGTGCCGACATTTTCGACGGCGGTTTGGGTAACGACAGCATTTCCGGCGACGATGGTAATGACAGCCTCTTCGGCGGTGGCGGTAGCGATACTCTCAACGGCGGCATCGGGAATGACACTTTAATCGGCGGTGTGGGAACCAATGTTCTCAACGGCGGTGCTGGTTTGGATGTGTTTGTGTTCAGCGGAACTACTGCTGGCGGCGGGGATGTAATTACCAATTACAGCACTGCTGACGATCTAATTAACCTCGACAGCACTGGGTTTGCAGCCTTTACCACCGGATCAGGGCCTTTGGGTTCGAGTTTCTACGCTTACAGCAGTACAGTGTCTGATGTAACTGTGTTTGAAGCAACTTTAACCGGGCCATCGATCATGGCTATCTACGACGGTTTGTCTACTAAACTGTATTACGATAGCAACGGTTCTACGGTTGGTGGTAACAGTTTGTTTGCTACTGTCGATGTCAATTTGGGAGTTTCCGGTAATTCTGAATTGTTCTTGTTCTAAACGGCAAGAATCCTAATCGGGATATCGGTACGGTTAGGGACACAGCCATGCTGTGTCCCTACAAGATACGGGTAAGGACACAGCATGGCTGTGTCCTTTTTTTTGGTAATTGTTAAACAATTTAGCCGCTCTTTTTTGGGTACAAAAATGACCTTGCCATGTCCTCTTTTGTCTTGTTGTCGATGGGTGGAGTCGATCGCACTCGCGAGACCAATTTCACCATCCAATCCGGTTTATTTTACCCGTTACCCGAAATCAGGACACGGCGCCGTGCTGTTTTCCGAAAATTAATCGGGCGGTGGTTAAATTTGTATTCATTAATCCCTCTCCTGTGCAAGTACAAACGCCCCTTTACTTTTTGATAGTAAATTGTCATAACTTTGATTTTAGTCAACAGCTTTTTTGACAACTAAGCGCAATATTTAATAATTATTAGCCCCAAAATATCATAAAAATTTATAATTTAATGGTAGAAGTGAAGCGGGCAATCCCCACCCTACAAATAGAGTCCTCGATCGCCCAAATCTAAAATCTATGAGTGCCCAAAATCCCTTGTCAGTCAGTTTTGCGGATGTGGAGGCGGCGGCAAATCGCTTGCAGGGCAAAGCTTTCAAGACGCCGGTGCTGACTTCGGAAACTTTAAACAAACGCACAAATTCTCAGGTATTTTTCAAGTGCGAGAACTTTCAACGCACGGGTTCGTTTAAATTTCGGGGTGCTTGCAATGCTTTGATGCAGCTATCTGAAGCCGAAAAACAGCGGGGAGTGCTGACTTTTTCTTCGGGAAATCACGCGCAGGCGATCGCCCTTGCGGCACGGTTGCTAGAAATTCCTGCTACTGTTGTCATGCCGGCAGATGCGCCAAAAGTCAAGCAAGAGGCGACTCGTGGCTACGGCGCAGAGATTATTTTGTACGATCGCACTCAAGTTGCGCGAGAAGAGCTCGCCGCCAAAATTGCCGAGGAGCGACACTTGACAATTATTCCTCCTTATGATCATGCGTGGGTCATTGCGGGACAAGGTACGGCGGCGCTGGAATTAATCGCAGAAGTTGGGGAGTTGGATTTGCTGCTGGTTTGCTGCGGTGGCGGGGGTTTGCTTTCCGGGTGCGCGATCGCAGCAAAAACTTTGTCTCCGCAGTGTAAAGTAATAGGAGTAGAACCCCAGCAAGCAGACGATGCTGCGCGATCGTTCCGCACGAAAACGCTGCAAACTGTTACTAACCCGGATACGATTGCTGACGGTGCGCGCACGCCATCTTTGGGAAAATTAACCTTTCCTTTGGTTCTGCATTATGTTGATGATATGGCAACAGTTTCAGAAGAGGCAATTCGCAGCACAATGTTTTTTATGTGGGAACGCATGAAGATAGTTGTTGAACCGACAGGAGTGCTAGCGGCGGCGGCTTTGTTGTCAGGTGTGGTGCAGGCTAAAAATGCGAGGATTGGCGTGATTGTTAGCGGCGGAAATGTAGATTTTAATCATTTACCCAACACCAAAGGATCGTGAGATGCTGCCATTAATCTTTGATACCTGCGTGCCCAGAGATGAGATTTTATCGGGAGACTTGTCTCTAGATTTATTTGCAGCAAAATTGCGGCTGGTAGTCGAAGGAACTGCACCTCAAGTTTATCAAGATGCCAATAAATTCTTTGCCAATACCTTCGCAACTGATGGTATCAAAACCCTAATCCGGGAAGTTTTCAGCCGCTTGATGAAGCAAAGCGCCGGGGCGGGGGTGGTTCGTTTGGAAACGAGTTTTGGGGGCGGCAAAACTCACGATGAAATTGCACTCTGGCATATCTGCAAGCAAGGGCGAGAAATTCACGGATTGGAACGCTTTACAGATATTAGCGTTATTCCCGATCGCCCGATCGCCGTTGCAGCGATCGACGGTCGAGATTTAGACCCAGAACAAGGAGTTTATCACTCGGACAGCGGCTTGACAACCTACACTCTTTGGGGCGAAATTGCTTACCAAATTGGCGGGATTTCAGGCTATCAGTTACTGCAAGGCAGCGATAAAAGCGGTGTCAGCCCCGGTACTTCGGTGTTAGAACGGTTGACGGGGGGACAGCCGACTGTGATTATTTTAGATGAAATTGCGCGGTATTTGCGATCGGCAAAAGCGAAACAAATTGGCAGAAGCGATTTAGCCAAACAAGTGGTAGCTTTTCTATTTTCCCTGATGGATTTGGCGGCAGCGTGCGATAATTTAGTATTGGTTTATTCCCTCGCCTCGACAGCAGATACTTTTGCGGAAGAAACCGCAGAATTGCAAGAAACGATGCGCGCTTCCGCAAGACAAGAAAGGGTGTTGAGTCCTTCTACAGATATCGAAATTTACAACATCGTCAAACAGCGCGTGTTTGCCAGAGTTAGCGAGGAAGCAGCGCAAAAAGCGGCATCGGAATATTTGGCTGCTTACCGCAATTGCCGCGTTAATTTGCCCGATGGGTGCAAAGATGCGTCATACTCAAAAGCGATCGCCCAAAGTTATCCGTTTCACCCGGAATTGTTCAATCTTCTTACTAAAAAAATTGCTTCTATTCCCGAATTCCAGAAGACGCGGGGCGCTTTGCGATTGTTCGCGCAAGTGGTGCGGCATTTGTGGGAAAATCGCGACGGTTGGATGCCGATGATTCACACGCATCACATTCCTATAGGGATGGATGGCGAAATTACTAACGATCTGACTTCTCGGTTGCAGCGATCGCCCCTGCGGAATGCGATCGGCGCTGATATCTACAATCCCGATGGTAGGCCGGCTTACGCACAATTGCAAGATGGGGAATGGATAGCAGCGGGAAAACCGCCGTTTTCTACTTGGGTAGCCCGATCGATCTTTTTGCATTCTCTGACTCAGGGAAATTCTTCGGGTATTCGGCTGGCTGAGTTGAATTTGTCGCTGCTGACTCCAGGCGTTGACAGCGGTTTTGTCGATCGGGCTTTAGAAAGATTGACAAAGGTAGCCTGGTATTTAGACTCCGATCCGGTAACATCTTTAGCCCGGTTTAAAGAAGAACCTTCGATCAACAAAATTATCACCGAGGAGAAGGAACAAGTCGGGGTAGTATTGGCGAAAGAAGATTTGCGAACTCGCCGGGATAGCATTTTTTTCAAGAAATTCTTTACCTTAGTTTCTAATATCGAAAGTCCCGGAGATGTAGACGACAACCCGGATGATGTGGCGCTGTGCGCGATCGACTTTGACGAAGCGACGGTGAATGCTTCTACCGACGCAGCCCCGGAATTAATCGAGAGAATTTTCAACAATAGCGGCGAATCGGGGAAGTTTCGCACCTACCGGAATCGGTTGTTATTTTTGGTGGCAAATCGGCTAGAATTAGAAGCGGCGATCGACAATGCCAGAGAATATAAAGCTATTCAAAATATTCTTAAAAGTCAGAATCGGCTGGCAGATTTATCGGGAAGCCAGCAGAAGGAATTGAAGAAACGGGAAGGGGCGAAAAATATGGCTGTGAGAGTATCTTTAACTAATGCTTACCGCCATTTATTTTATCCGTCAAATGACCAAGTAAAAGCACCGAAAGGATTGATGCACTACACTCTTTCTGCCCAGGATGCGAGTATGGTGGAAGGCAAAAACAACCAGCAAGATGTGATTCTCAAAGCCCTCAAAGATTGCGGCAAGATTCGCCCGGAAGAAGCTAAACCTTTCGCCCCGGCTTTTATCCTGCAAAAAGTGTGGCCTGCGGGGTTGGATAGTTGGACGACTAAGGCGCTGCGCGATGCTTTTGCTAAGGATTTGAGTTTGAATATTCTCCTCGATGCGGAAGTTTCGATGCTGCGGGAGACGATTCGCCAAGGTTTGAAAATGGGCAATTGGGATATGAAGGCGGGCGATCGACTATTTATCAAAACCGATGATAGTATGCTGACACTGCCGGAGACGATCGAATTTAGCGATCGCGCCTCCTTATACAAGCGCGGCATTCTCGAACCTCCTGCGCCCAAAGAAGTGGAACTCAGCGCCCAATTGATGCCGAGTACAGAAGCGGCAAAACCCGTGCGCGTCAGGTGGAAAGCGAAAGGAGCACTGACGGTTAGTTTGTATCAAAATGATAGTTTAGTGCCGGGAAATTTCTTCCCTTCCGATGAGTATGACGCCACCATTGTTAATAACAGTATTTTTCGTGTGGTAGCCGATTACGGTAACGGTGAGACAGCAGAAAAAGCAACCAATGTCAATCTAAATCCTCAAGTTCCTAGGGTGGGAGAGATCAGAAATTCTCCTTATGTTGTGGAAACGCTACAGCCGAGTTTGTGGGATGCAAAACCGCCGATTATCGAACTTGACGGCACGATTAATGCGGTATTTGCGGGATTGGGCGATCGCATTAGCGACTACAAAGTTCAAGGCATCGAAGTGCTAGAATTGTCTGTGGATCAAGTAATGGATTATCGTAAATTGGGAACAGCAATTGCCCTATTGCAGCGCTGGCAACCGCAAATCGACCAAACCGCAACTATTCAAACCGGCGACCAATTTGTGCGGTTGGAATATCAAGGGGCGTTGCGGGGATTTCAGAGCTTTTTCTCGACTATCAACAGTTTGTTGAACAGTCCCGACGCGCAAGCAGAGGTTAGTTTGAAAATTACCTTAGAATTCAAGCCAGCTTTGCCAGCAAATGCTTCGGATATTAGCAGTATAAAACAAACGCTCGATCGCAATCCAGTAGAGCGTTTAAATTTAATGGCAAGAGTGATATATTGAAACAGTTCGTATTTATCTGAGTCTAGATCCCCCTAAATCCCCCTTAAGAAGGGGGACTTTGAGAAGACTCTTGTCCCCCCCTTCTTAAGGGGGGCTAGGGGGGATCTAAGTTTAATTCTATTACCAACAATCTGTAACTACCTTTGAACTTAAGTTGACATCAATAAGCAGTGCCACGCCCCTAAAAACCTGGAATATGCTATAATTTCGATTATTTTATGCAAGAATTTCAATTACGAGTTTTACCGATAGATAATAACAACTTCGCCTTGGAACTCTACCAATGTGCTTACAAGAAAGCGGGAGAGAAAAAACGTCCTGCTGCTAAAAAATTGGGGCGACTTAAAGGAAATGCTCTGGTTTTGGCGAGACAGACAATTTATGCAACTCTCAAAGCGAATAATTATGACCCGAAAAGTTTATCTCAGCAGCGACAAACTCCTTATATATTATCAGAAGAATCGGGGGTGAGTTTGGCGATTTTATTTCAATCGCTGCAACCGCTATCGAAAACCGAACGAATTGCTAATATTGCCGAAGGGATTATGGCTATGAGTAATGAAGAGGCACATTATTGGTTTGGTAAAATTGCCAATGGCAATCGGTCAAATGCTTTGAAAGCCTTGCGAATTTTATTGGGAGATTAATCTGATGAAAGTCAATGATTTGTCTAATGAAACTTTAGCCAAGATTAAAACAGTGCGGTGGGATCGAATTATTGAGAAGCACGAAGGGCCGGAGAGATGGGAGTCTGAGTTTAGATACGGCGAACCAGAATTTATCGAAATTGAGGGGCGGTGGGTGTTATTGCCCGTTGAAGCATCTCGTCACCAAAATATCACGATTTTGCGGACAATTTGGAGCGCGGATGGCAACTCGCTGACTCTGTTTCTTAAGGATACAACTTTTGATGATGATATGTTTGTATCGGGATATATGGCTGTGTGCGATCGCCCAACAGGAGAAGAGTTTTTCTTAGCAGTATTGTACCACGAATGGTTTATCATTGAAAAAGCAGAGCTATTTGAAGATTAATCTATAAATTTTTGGGATAATACCAATGCACATTGCAGTTTGGAATTAATCCTTTTAGGGGCTGGCTAGCAGCCACAACCCGGAGATCCCCCCTAGCCCCCCTTAATAAGGGGGGGACAAGATTTCAAGTCAAAGTCCCCCTTATTAAGAGAGATTTAGGGGGATCGAAGAGGGAGCATCTCATATTTGTAAAAACACTTATTATGGCTCCTTCCTTCTTCCTCCTTCCTTCTTCCTTCTTCTTCTTTCCTCCTGACTCCTGACTCCTGACTCCTAATTCCAATTTCGAGCTTTGCTGCAAAAGTGAGATGCTCCCATCGAAGATGGTGGTACTTCACAAATAACAAATAACCAACAACCAACAAATCATGCGCCCTCACCTCTTCATCGAGAAAATTATGCCCGTAAATCTGCTCAACGAGCAGGTTTATTACGAACACGGCGGCAATCCATTTAAAGGATTGCATCGCTGGTATTCGCGCAAACCTTTATCGTTTTCTCGCGCTTCGGTGTTGGGGTCGATTTTACCCGCAGATATCTCTTTAGAAGAGTTTGAATATTTGCTGGGATTGGAACCGGGGAAGGAAATTAAACTCTACAAAACTCCCCCGTCTTCGGTGCGAATTAAAAAGGTTCATGACTATTGTGAGAAGGTGTGGGGGAATCGCACGCCGACGATTTTAGATGCGTTTGCGGGTGGGGGAAGCATTCCCTTTGAGGCGGCGCGGTACGGGTTGAATGTGTTGGCGTCGGATCTCAATCCAGTGGCGGTGGTGACGATGAAGGCGGCGATGGAATATCCGCTGAAATTTGGCCCGGATTTGCAGGAGGATATTGATAAATGGGTGAAATGGGTGGGGGATGAAGCGGAGAAAAGATTAACTGAGTTTTTCCCTTCTTTACCAGGGGAAACTGTGCAGAATTATTTGTGGGCTCATACGGTGGTTTGTCCGAGTTGTCAGTCGGTTGTGCCTTTGAGTCCGAATTGGTGGTTGTATAAGCGGCCGGAAAAGCAGAATTTACATAAATGGTGCGCGGTGAAACCCATTCCTAACTTGGCACAAAAGCGGGTTGATTTTGAGTTGGTGAAGGGGAAGAAAGGCAAGGAATCCACGATTAAAACGGATGCGGGAGAGTACGATCCGAGTGATACAGTTACTCTGAGTCGAGGTGTTGGTAAATGTCCGAATTGTAGCAGTGTGATTGAAGATGAATCAATTAAAGCTTATTCCTCGGTTCATAATTTGGGATATCAAGTTTATGCAGTAGCATATAAAAAAGGAAAATCTAATTTAGAGTTTAGATTGCCTGAAAAAAGTGATTTTCAAGCAATTGAAAAAGCTGAAAAGGCATTAAAAGACAACTATGCCGATTTAACGATTGCTAATCTAATTCCAATTGAACCCACCAGTACAGGATTACATGACTCACCTCGCAATTATGAATATGGTTTGCGAAAATATGAAAACTGTTTTCATCCTCGTCAGCTTTTAACGCTTGTCACTTATGTGGAAATTATCAACGAAGCTAAGGCGCTGCTACAGGCTGAGTATGAATTAGAGAAAGTAGAGGCGATCGCAACTTATTTAGCTGTGGTATTAGATAGATGTGTTGATTTGAATTGTCGGCTTTCTGTATGGAATACAGGGACTGGAACTACTATTAAAGCTTCGATCACCCACTCGCTTAATCTCAATTGGAATTACCCAGAATTCCAAGGATATGAGAAACTTTGGAAGCAAATGTCGGCTTTTGCTGAAGATTATAAAAATTTGTGTATCTATTTAGGAACAAAACCGCACTCAACCGATTTACCCGGTATCCAACAATACGATCCAAAAACCATCCAAATCAATCCCGCCTCCGCCGATAGCCTCTACCACATTCCCGACAATTCAGTCGATGCCATTATCACCGACCCGCCTTACTATGGCACCATCCAATATGCCGAACTTTCCGACTTTTTCTACGTCTGGATGAAGCGCACATTAGGCGATATTTTCCCCGATTTATTCTACTCAGAACTCACCGACAAAGATAGAGAAGCGGTAGCCAACCCGTCGCGCTTCCGCAACATGGGCACATCCCCCGACGAACTCGCCAAACAAGATTACGAAGCAAAAATGGTACTAGCTTTTAGCGAATATTACCGAGTTTTGCGCGATGACGGCGTGATGACAGTCCAATTCAACCATAAAGAATCCGGCGCGTGGGACGTACTCACAAAATCCCTCATCGATGCCGGTTTCGAGATTACCGCATCCTGGGCCGTCAGTACCGAAAACCCGCAAAACTTGCACCAAGCCCAGAAAAACTCGGTTTCTAGTACAGTGCTCCTCGTCTGTCGCAAACGCGATGCTAACGCCGCCCAAGCTTGGTGGGATGATTTGCGCCCGGAAGTCGCCAATCTCGTCGAACAACGCGCCCCAGAATTTGAAGCCAACGACATCAAAGGAATCGACCTTTATTTAAGCGCCTTTGGCCCGGCTTTAAATGTGTTCAGCCGTTCCTATCCCATCCTCGACAGCAGCGGCGAAGAAGTGCGCCCGGAAGTTGCATTTGCTGAAGCCAGAAAAGCCATTGCAAACTATCGCTTCCGCAAACTTGCACAAACCGATACCGCCGGATTTGACGCCCTGACGCAGTGGTATTTCCTCGCGTGGGATGCCTTCGGCGCTGTCGAGTTCCCCTTCGATGAAGCGCGACAACTCGCCCTCGCCGTCGGCGGTTTCAACGTCGTTGATTTAGCAAAAGTCTACAAATTAATTGACTCGACTAGCGGCACTTGCAAACTTTTGACACCGAAACAGCGGCTGAAAAAAGGAGCTTTTTCGGCCAATCCGCAAGATTTTTCGATTACCTATTTAGTGGATGGATTGCACGCGATTATCGGTTTGTATCAGGAGGACGGAGATATTCAAATCGTGCGCGAGTTTATGAAAAAAACGGCTTTGACTGATAACGATAATTTCATGCGGGCGATAGAAGTGGCGCTGAAAGTGATTCCGCGTATTGGGGATGAGAAGAAACGCATCCCGGAGGAGAAGGCTTTGTTAGATTTGTGGTTGGCGATGGATGAGATTAAGGCCAAGGTTGTTTATCAACAGATGGAAATTCAGTTTGAGGGACAGTTGAGTTTAGATTTGAATGTAGGTGGTTGAAAAAATGAGAGAAGAGATCCCCCCTAGCCCCCCTTAAGAAGGGGGGGACAAGAGTTTAATTCAAAGTCCCCCTTCTTAAGGGGGATTTAGGGGAATCGAAGATTGTGGCACATAACCAATAACCCATAAGAAATTACTAATAACAATTATGCCGGATGTTTATGTTATCGGAGGTTGTAACGGTTCGGGAAAGACAACTACGGCGATGCAGTTGTTGCCGCATTTTCTCAATGTGTTTGAGTATGTCAATGCCGATGAAATAGCTGTTGGGCTTTCACCTTTCAATCCCGAATCTGTGGCAATTCAAGCGGGGCGATTGATGCTGCAACGGTTAGACGCCCTATTAAATGCCGCTGCTGATTTTGCTTTTGAGACAACTCTCGCCTCTCGCAATTATGTCCGTTTTTTGCGGAAGTGTAAATTAAAAGGTTATACTATTAATTTAATTTATTTTTGGTTGCAAAGCCCGGAATTAGCTGTTTATCGGGTGCGGCGGCGGGTAGAAAGTGGGGGGCATAATATTCCTGAAGATGTGATTCGTCGCCGCTATGAAAGAGGACGCAAAAATTTATTAGAATTGTACTTACCTTTAAGTGATACTTGTATCGTTTACGATAATTCAACTTCAATCTCTGAAGTGGTGGCTAGTTATAATAGTGCAGCAGCCGATGCAATTGTTTATCGATGGGAAATCTGGAACCAAATTACTGGAGGTATCGATGAATCCTGAACAACCCGCCCTCTCACCGCTGCATCAAAAAATCGATGCTGGTGTTAAAATGGCGATCGCACAGGCGATCGAGAAACACCGCAAACTCGGACAATCAATTAGTATTTGGCAAGATGGAAAAGTGGTGACACTTTCGGCTGAGGAGATTCCACCACAACAAATACCAGAATAAGTTTTGAGGAAGAGATCCCCCCTAACCCCCCTTAAGAAGGGGGGGACAAGAGTTTAATTCCATTCAAAGTCCCCCTTCTTAAGGGGGATTTAGGGGGATCGAAGATTGTGGCACGTCACCAATAACAAACCACAAATAACATGAATTTAACAGATTATCCCTGGCGGATTAGTTATTCTAGCAACGAAAATAACCCGATCGCCGATTTCTACATTCCTGCGCTAGAATGTGCTCTACAGTACGATCGCAAATCCGGCTTTTTCAACAGCGCCATCCTCAGTAAAGTAGCGCAGGGATTGGGCGCCATGCTGCACAATCAAGGGCGGATGCGGTTAATCATGGGCTGTCAATTCAGCCCCCAAGACTTGCAAGCTATCCAACAAGGTTACGCCCTCCGAGATGCAGTTACCATCCGCCTCGATACCGATTTACAGCCGCCCAAAACCTTCGCGCAACTCAAACATTTTGAAATCCTCAGTTGGCTGATTCAAAACAGTTGTCTCGATATTAAAATCGCCGTTCCCCTCAAATCTAACGGCTTACCAATAGATACTGAAAGTTTACTCGATCGGCAGCATATTTTTCACGAAAAAGTCGGCATTTTCACTGACTGTAAGGGCGCACAATTAGCCTTTAGCGGTTCCAATAACGAATCTCTCAGCGGTTGGGAAAGCAACGTTGAATCTTTCCACGTTTATTGTGCTTGGGAAGGCGGCAGAGATGCAGAACGAGTTTCTGAAGAGATTTTTCGGTTTGAACAGTTGTGGAACAATTTATCGCCGAATGTGCGCGTTTTTGAAGTGCCGGAAGCGGTGAAAAATAAGCTGCTAAACTACGCGCCCAAGAGTAAACCAGTCTGGAATCGGGAGTCAGAATTCAGGAGTCAGGAATCCGAAGTCACGAGTCAGGAAGAAAAAGGAATTATTGCGGATTCTCATTCCTTAATTCTCGATTCGGAACTATCCCAAGATTATGCTAAATTTGAACCGCTTCTCAACTTGTACGCTTCACCAACTTGTCTCGATTATTGTTTAAAATCAATTCCGATCAAACCTTGGCCGCATCAAGTTAAAATATTGCGCCGAGTTGCGGCAAATTTTCCGAAAAGTTTCCTAATTGCGGATGAAGTCGGATTGGGAAAAACCATCGAAACAGGGTTAATTCTGCGTTACTTACTCGTCAGCCAAAAAGTTAAGCGCGTGTTAATTTTAGCACCAGCCAGCATTCAGCCGCAATGGCACGAAGAATTACGCGAAAAATTTAATCTGCACTTTTGGAGTTATAGCAAAGGTGAATTAAAAAATGCGTATGGGGAGAGGAGTCTGTCAGGGGAAGAGAATATTTGGAATTCCCAAAATCTAATTTTAGCATCATCTCATTTAGTCCGTCGGAGCGATCGCACAAAACAGCTTTTAGACGCGCAACCGTGGGATTTGGTGATTCTGGATGAAGCGCATCACGCCCGCCGCCAAAGCCCGCAAAACCGCAAGGAAACTCCGAATCGGTTGTTACAGTTAATGCAGCAATTGAAAGAAAAAAGCCGATCGCTATTGTTATTATCCGCCACGCCGATGCAGATTGACGCGATCGAAGTTTTCGATTTATTGCACCTTCTCGGACTCCAAGGACATTGGTCTTATGGTGAGAATTTCTGCAATTATTTTAGCACATTGTCGGAAAAGCCCGATCGCCAAACCTTGAATTTTTGGCAACTGATGTCTGTGGATTACTTCCAGCAAGGGGGTTCGCCCTGTAATCGGTTGCAGCAATATCTCCAAAAGGGCGATCGGCTACTATATTATAAGTTGCGCGATGTCTGGGAAAAAAACCAGCGAGTCAACCCAAAACAAGTTGCTGAAGACACGGATTTTATCGCCGCTTCCCGCCAATATTTGACAGTGAATACTCCCCTCAAAGATTTGATGTTCCGCCACACCCGCGACACCTTGCGCCAATACTATCAGCGGGGATTGTTGGATCGCGATATTCCCCACCGCGCAGTCAGAGACAATGCGATTACTTTAGAAAATAACCGCGAAGTCCCGCTTTATCTCGCCGTCAGCAATTACGTGCGCCACTTTTACAATCTAGCGCAAAAAGACAACCGCAAAGCGTTAGGATTTTTGATGACTCTTTACCGCAAACGCCTGACAAGTTCGTTTTATGCCATCCGCGAATCCTTACAGCGCCGCCTCGAAGGAATTAGCATTACTGAGGATGATTTTCAGGATTTAGATGATGCCGATGATGTGATTCTGGAAGGAATGGAATCTTATTTTGAACCAGCCGATCCTGAAGAAATTAAATATTTAGAAGATTTACTTTATCAATTCGAGAATACAGGCGAAGATAGCAAGCTTTCGCATTTTATCACAATATTGCGTCAAGAACTAATCCAGCGCGAAAGTGCGATCGTCTTCACGCAGTACACCGACACAATGGATTATCTCAGAAGTGCTTTACAACAATTATATGGTGCTCAGATTGCTTGCTATTGCGGGCGCGGCGGAGAATTGTATCAAAATGGCCAATGGCGAATTTTCCCGAAAGAACAAATCAAAACCCAATTCCGAGAAGGAATCATCAAAATTTTACTTTGTACCGAATCCGCATCAGAAGGGCTAAATTTGCAAACTTGCGGTGTTTTAATTAACTACGATATGCCTTGGAATCCCATGCGTGTGGAACAACGCATCGGCAGACTCGATCGCATCGGACAGATTTATGATACCGTAAGAATTCACAATTTTTACTATGACGGAACGGTAGAGGCGAAGGTTTACAAGAAATTGCGCGATCGCATCGATGCTTTTCAAACGGTAGTCGGCAATTTGCAACCGATTCTCGCAACAGTTCCCACTTTCATCGAACAGGCTGTGATGAGTGCAGATCCCGAAGAAGAGGGCGTTTTGTTGGGAGAGTTCGATCGCATTTTAGACGCGCCGCCTCCGGGCCCGGCCCTCGATGAAATGGTAGCGATGGATGTAGAATCAGACTTGCAAGAAATCCGTCAACCTTTGCCGCCGACTTCTCTGTTTCCTGAAACAATCGAAAATTTGTTTGTCAATTCTTTGATTTTAAAGCAGATGGGCGCTATGTTCGATCGCTCGTGCAATCGCACTTGGCATCTTAACTATAAAAGTCGCGATTGTGCTGTAACATTTTACCCGGATATCTTTGACGAAAATGCTTCACTGCAATTGATGAGTTTTGGCAATCCGTTGTTTGAAGAAATGCTAAGTGCGATCGGGAGCATCTCACTTTTGCAGCCAAGCTAGAAATAGGAGTTAGGAGTCAGGAGTCAGGAGCCAGGAGAAAAGAGTCAGAAGGAAGAAGGAAGGAGCCAGAAGAAGTGTTTTTACAAATATGAGATGCTCCCAGTGCGATCGCCCTTATGTCAAACTGTGCTTAATCGAATATGTTTAGCCTGTTTCACGAGTTTACGCTATAGCAACCTTCTCGGCCGTTAAGACATTAATGATTTCTTCCACCCTTAATAGTTAAGCATCCTGAGTCCTGACTGCTGAGTCCTGACTCCTGCTATACTTTCAGCTAATAGTTAAGCATCCTTATCCTGACTCCTGACTCCTGACTCCTGACTCCTGACTCCTCCTATACTTTCAGCAGTGCTAGAGCTTGGTGATCAACTGTGGCGCTTTTAGGACTAAACTACTTTTTATGACGATCGTCCTTTTTATTTAATTTGCACAATGTCTTCAGAAACAAACTCAGCGGCTCAATCTACAACTGGTGCAGATGCGATCGATGTTGCGATCGCCTCTGGAATCGACTTTGACGGTACTCCGATTCCGCAAGCAAAATTAGACCTCTACAAGCAAGTGATGGGATTAGAAGCCGGCAGACAGCGCAGTGGCGTGTCAAATACAATGCGATCGCGCATTGTCCGGATCGGTGTCAAACATCTGCCTCAAAACGAGCTCGATAAAATGCTCGTTGCTGCTGACTTCGCACCGCTGAAAGATAAAGAAGTTGCGTTTTATTACGGTGGAAAGTAAAAATTATCTACCCTTCTAGACAGATGAATAGTCGTCCCCAGATCGGTCAAACTTGGGACAAATCCTAGCAGAGGGTCAGTTTATGAACACTAACGGTAGTACAGTCATCAGCAACCTCGAGTATGATTTGTTAACAGTTTTGCAAAACAAGTCTGAAGCTTTGAAAGCCTACGATAGTTACATGAAAGATGCTCAGGAAATGGGTTCGCAGCCATGTGCTGAGCTGTTTCAAAAATTGCAGCAAGCTGATATGCAGCACGCGCAGGAAATTCGGCAGCACCTTCAAGAGGTAATGCAGAAAGGCAAGATGTAAAGCTGGTGCAACTCGCTCTGCAAGTTATGAGTTAAGTAGTAGCAGCTATGAGTTAAAAAGTTTTGGATTCACAACTGATATTCAATTCCTTAAACTCTCTCTACCGAGCGATAAAAATATCAACATGACCGCTCAACCAATGTCGCTTGCAACTCTTAATTCATAACTAGCAACTCGTGACACCACTTCTTGAAACTTCAGCTATGGGTAGGGACTTAGGCTTTGCTTAAGTCCTTACCTATGTAGCCGTACAAGTTATAAAATCTCCGGTTTCAAAGCTCGTTCCATCAGCGATAAAACAGCTTGTTCAGGAGTAATTTCACCATTTAATAACCGATAAACTTGACGAGAAACAGGCACTTCAATGCCGCGTTGATTAGCCAAATCAATCAATACATTAGTAGTATTGACCCCCTCAGCCGTACTCTGCAATTCGTGCAAAATTTGCTCTAAAGATTTGCCTTCAGCCAATCCGAAACCAACCCGATAATTGCGCGATAAAGGACTGTTGCAAGTAGCGAGCAAATCTCCCAAACCAGACAAACCGTAAAAAGTTTCTGCGCGAGCTCCCAAACGAACTCCCACCCGAATCATTTCCGGCAAAGCGCGAGTCAGCAAAGCAGATTTAGCATTAGTTCCTAATTGTAAACCGTCGCAAACTCCAGCGGCGATCGCAAATACATTTTTCAAAGTTCCACCTAACTCAGTTCCCAGCGGGTCTTCATTCACATAAACTCTAAAAATATCAGAACTGTAAATATTTTGCACTTGCTTGGCCGCCGCTAAATCCAAACTCGCCGCTACCGTTGCAGCCGGCAATCCTTGCTGAATTTCCTCGGAAAGATTAGGGCCCGAAAGTACCACAATTGAATTGTTAGGAAAGGCATTTTGCCAAATTTGAGATGGAGTGCGCGTACTCGCGGGGTCTAAACCTTTGGTGACGGTAACTAGAATTGTACTGGGACTTAACTCTAAAGCCAAAAGTCGATCGACCGTTGCTCCAACTCCTTTCATCGAAACTGCCGAAACAACAACATCCGCACCTGTTATAACTGATTCTAGATTAACAGAACTGCTGCGCGACCACAAATTAACTCGAGATCCTTTTTTGTCTCCCAGATTTGCCAGTGCCGAACCCCAAGCACCTCCGCCTAATATTGTCAAGCTTGGCATAGAATTTAGTTTGATGAATTTAACCGCAGATTAACACAGATAAATCACAGATAAATCATAGAAATCAATCTGTGTTAATCCGCGTGCATCTGCGGTTAAAAAATCCTCACCCTACAACCGCGGACGCAATCCATAATGACGGTAACGCCAATAATCTCGTAAAATGCGATCGTGATCGAAACATAATTGATGGGGAATCTGCCAAGATTCAAAAATCTGTAAATTTTTAGCATCGTCGGCAGCTTGAGGTTCACCCGTTGCGGAAGCCAAGAATACAATACTGATAGTGTGTTTGCGGGCGTCGCGATTTGGGTCAGAATAAACGTAAAATTGCTCGATTAATTCTACATTCAAGCTGGTTTCTTCTAAAGCTTCGCGTTTTGCCGCCGTTTCTACCGCTTCCCCGTAATCCACAAAGCCACCGGGAATTGCCCAGCCGTAGGGAATATTGCGGCGTTCGATGAGTATGATCGGGCGATGGGGTCGATCGGCTAATTCGATGATAATATCAACTGTAGGAGCGGGATTTCGATAAGTCATACCATTTTAGATTAAAGAATGGAAGAATTTAGCATCGTTGCAGTTTAACTGTGGAACGGGCCCCCGAGCCGGTTGCAGTTTAGCTGCAAAATGTGCGATCGACCTCACCTACAGTTCTACAATATACTTGCATATAATGTACGGATTGCGATCGCAGACAAAAAAGAGAGATTGAAAGTATGCCTAAGTGGCTGGGAAAAGTTTTAGGTATCGGTGCGGGTACAATCCTCCTCCTCGGTGCGACTGGATACTGGTATGTTTTTATTGCCGGAGCACCTCAGTTAGATCCTCCGAAAGTAGTAGCTGATGCTGACTTAAATTTTCAAATCAAAACATATAAAAGTGCCGCTATGAATTCAGAGCGCACCTACGGCTTAATTTTGCCACCTGGGTACGCAAAAAATCCTAAACAGCGCTATGCAGTAATTTTTTTGCTGCACGGCGGGCACGGAGACGCGCGCGCTTATCAGGACAAAGCTGCTGTTACTTCTGTGCTTCACGATTTATATAAAAGCAAAAGATTGCCGCCATCAATTGTAATTACTCCTGACGGGAACGACAAGCGGGGTACGAGTCCTTTGTGGGACCCGCAGTATTTTGACGGGCCCAATGGTAAGGTGGGAAGCGCGATCGGCTCCGAGTTAGTGTCCATCGTAAAATCGCGCTACAGAACGCTGGAAGACCCCAAATTCTGGGCAATGGGAGGACAATCTTCGGGGGGTTGGGGAGCTTTTAATATCGGTTTGCGCTACTTGAATAATTTTAATATTCTGTTCAGCCACAGCGGTTATTTTACAGATCAAAGCGGCAAGGCTAACAGTCCTAAATATTTAGTGGACAAACTTTCTGTTAAAGATAAACAGCGGTTGCGCGCTTATTTGGATGCCGGGGAAGCAGACGAAAAATTTCTGATTTCCACTCAACAGTTTCACGAGCAATTAAATAGTTTGGGTATAGCCAACGAGTTTAACAAATTTCCGGGAGGACACGGGATTGTGGGCCCCGATGTCGGTTGGAATTATTGGCACAAGCATTTAACCGATTCTTTGAGCTATGTTGGAAAACAGTTTAAGATATCACTGGCAACACAGAAAAATTAGAAAGGTCAACAGTGTTACCCCAAAAAACTAGGATTGGACTCTGGACTGCATCATTTTTAACCGGATTGGTAGGAGTTATTAACCTGCTGTCTGCTGTAACTCCCAGTTTACCTGCTCGCCGAAATTGGTTGGAGCCGTTTTTCCCTTTTCCCGTGCGTGCGGGCGGCCATTTTTTTGCAGCAGTTATCGGATTTATGCTGCTAACTCTGGCAACTAATTTGTTGCGGCGCAAGCGGATTGCTTGGTTGCTGACGGTGGGATTGTTAATCATTTCTATTGTAATTCATTTAGTCAAGGGATTGGATGTTGAAGAAAGCTTGCTTTCTGGGGTGCTGCTGTTTCAGTTGTTGGTGATGCGGAAGAGGTTTACTGCTAAATCCGATCGCCCTTCCATTGCTCAAGGAATCCGGGTTTTGCTGGGGGCTTTGCTGTTTACGCTGGCTTACGGGACGGCAGGTTTTTATATTTTAGACAGGGGTTTTGAAGTTAACGAACAAGCGGTTAATTTTGATTGGGACACAGCTTTGTTCCAGACTTTTGCCATGTTTTTTACGGCGGACAATGCCGGGTTAGTTCCGAAAACTCGGTTTGCTAACTTTTTTGCGGATTCGATTTATGCTGTAGGTACGGTAACGCTTGGTTACGCACTTTTAATGCTGCTGCGGCCGGTGCTGCTGCGAAATTCGGCAAGTATTTCGGAACGGAATAAAGCTCAAGAAGTTGTAGCAAAATACGGGCGGACAACGCTAGCGAGACTGGCGTTGCTGCCGGATAAATCTTATTATTTTAGTCCTTCGGGAAAAAGTACGATCGCCTATGTGTCGAAAGGTAGAGGTGCGATTGCTTTGGGAGACCCCATCGGGCCTGCAGAAGACCGCAAAGAAGCAATTCTCGGGTTTCAAGAATTTTGCGATCGCAATGATTGGTATCCAGCATTTTATCAAACTTTGCCCCAGGATATAGAAATGTATTCTACTCTCGGTTTTCGAGTGGTGCAAATTGGCGAAGAAGCTATTGTCAATCTCAAAACTTTTACTCTCAAAGGTAAGAGCAATCAAAACTTGAGAACTGCTATCAACAGACTTACAAAAGCCGGCCATCAAATCGAATTTTACCAACCTCCTCTAAGTTCCGAATTGATGCGGCAAATGAAACTCGTGAGCGACGAGTGGCTGCAAATGGTTCAGGGTGCGGAAAAAAAGTTTTCGGTGGGTTGGTTTGACGAGGCATATTTGCGGGAAACTCGCGCCGTAGCCATCCACACTCCCGATGGTAGAATTAGTGCTTTTGCTAATATGATATCGGCGGAAAATGGGGTAGTTGGAGTTGATTTAATGCGGCGCCGCACACAAGTGGAAAATGGCACGATGGAGTGTTTGTTTGCTTCGATGTTGCAGCATTGTCAAGAATTGGGATATGAAGAATTTGATTTGGGTTTGTCGGCTTTGGCGGGAGTCGGAGAAGCTGAGAAATGTGGGCGGTTGGAAAAGGTTTTGATTTATCTTTCGGATCACTTGAGCAAGTTTTATAATTTTAAGGGATTGCACAGTTTTAAAGATAAGTTTGGGCCGCGGTGGGAACCGCGTTATTTTGTTTATCCGAGTTTGGGAAGTTTGCCGGATGTTGTGGTTGGTTTGATTCGGGCCGATTCGGGCGATCGACTTTGGGATTATTTGCGCCCGGGAGGGTAGGCAACGAGCAATGTTGACAGGTTCCCAGGATCTGTCTGGGAACCCATATCTAGAGGCTCTGCCTCAACTGGAAAATGGAGGCAGAGCCTCCGGATCTGCGTTACCATCCAGCCTGGTAACGAGTAAATATCCACGGGTAGAGACACGACTTGCTTTTCGTTACATCCGTTGCCGAACTTCCTCCCTATGCCAACCCCCGAATTAGTACGCGCTGCTTTTGCAAAACCTCTGAGTACAGCTTTTCCAACTCAGTAATATTCTGACTGAGAGTGTACCGCTCCATCGCCCGTTGGCGTGCTTTTTGACCCAGCAGCGATCCGAACTCAGGATGGTCGCAAAACAGCGGCAGCAAGGTTTGCAACTGACTCCGTACCCGCTGAGTGTTCAAAACTATCCCCGCCCCTTCCTCCAAGGCCTCGCCGTCAGCACCGGCATCCGTGGCCAAACAAGCCAAACCGCAGGCCATCGCTTCCAGCAGCGACAGGGACAGTCCCTCCACCAAAGAAGGCAAAATAAATACGTCTGCACCCCGCAGAATTTCGATCCGGCGTTCCTCCTCGGCGACAAATCCGAGCCACACAATGCCCTCATCTTCGCCGTAAGACAGTTGCAGCGACGCGGCTAGGGGCCCGTCGCCTACGATCGCCAACACGTTCCCCCGGCCGAAATTGCACTGTTTCCAGGCCTTGAGCAGGGCCTCGACATTTTTCTCAGGGGCAATGCGGCCTTGGTAAACAAAAATTCGATCGGCCTTTAATTCTGACTTCAACCCCGAAGGCCCTGGAGAATACTTCACCGCGTCTACTCCGTTGGGAATCACGGCCACCCGTTCCTGCGGCACTCCCAACTTCACCAATATATCCCGCTGAATTTGAGAAAAAACGATCGTCGAGTCGTAGTTAGCCAAAAACGGAGCATAAAGTTGATACATCAGGTGTTGGGTTCCCGATGTCAAATTGCGTAATTTGCGATCGAACGGCGGGTGAAAAGTCGCCACCAGAGGCAAATTCAATTCTTGACAAATTTCCGGTAGCAAAAAGTCTAGAGGCGA
Source organism: Microcoleus sp. S13_C5 (assembly GCF_036700845.1). Classification (NCBI taxonomy): domain Bacteria; kingdom Bacillati; phylum Cyanobacteriota; class Cyanophyceae; order Oscillatoriales; family Microcoleaceae; genus Microcoleus; species Microcoleus sp. S13_C5. The sequence goes on along the minus strand of NZ_JAUBPR010000014.1, from coordinate 14,327 downwards.
AAGCGTTAGGGAAGCGTGAACAACATCGGGTTTGAGCCGCCGCAGAGATTTCATCAGCACTGTGCGGGACTTGAGAGTGGGAATCGTATAAATTTGCGATTTGTAATGACAGGGTAAAGAGACTTCGTTGCAACTGGCGGACGAAAGCGAATTGGTATATGAGGTTTGAGCAATTCCCTTTCCCCATGAACCATTTGCCATGTTCCACCCCGTATTGTTCCTGTCGAGTGGACCCGCTTCTTGGGCAAAGTGCAGGAAACTAACCTGGTATCCCCGGTCTAATAGTGCGTTGGTGACTTCTCTGGAGTAAGTGACGTTACCGCAAAAAGGTGATTTTTTTCCTAGCCAAGCGATGTGCATTCCAGTAAATCAGAGTTTGTTATTTTTTAGATTCGATCGACTTTGCTATTAGTGCTACGGGAAATATACCAGGTTAAGACACCCCCAGCGATCGCTAATCCTGCTAAAGCCAAAAATACTGTCGGCAAACCCAGAAATGTTTCCGCTACCCCGGCCAAAGCCAACGGTAAACTCAAAGCGATATTAGTGGCATTGTTTTGCAGCCCGAAGACTTTTCCCCGCATTTCTTCTGGAGTTTCTGCTTGAATTGTAGTCTGCATCGGCACTCCCACCAATGAGGCAAATAAACCCAACAGGGTAATGAACAACACCGAGAGCCACAAATGGTGGGTAAATGCAGAGAGGCCCATCAGAGCAAACGCCATGCCGATCGAGCCGATTAAACTCAGTTGGGAGTGAGAAAATTTGTGGCCGAGATAGCCGACTGTCGTCGCCCCACCAGCCATGCCAACGCCCACCGCAGCCAGCAAAAAGCCAAATTGCGACGCTTTCATACCGGGGAGGATTTCTGCCAGTCGCACCGCTAGAACTGCCAAGGCTGCAAAAATGGAAAATAGAATAATTAGTTGAATTAAAGCATTGCGGACTTTCGGTTGATCGTTGATGTAACGCAGGCCGTCTCGCAAATCTGCTAGGGGGTGTGGCGGTTCGTGTTCGGCATCGTTTTTTTCGCCTGTTTTCATCGACAGCAATAGCACTCCGGCGAAGGCGTAACTTCCGCCTACTACTAATTCTTTGCCGATTCCCAGTCCGCCACCGAGGTTGGAAAATAGGGTGTCGGCTAAAGCTAGTAAGGGTTCTCCGACTGCGAAGCCAATAATCACCGACCCCATCATGGTTGTGGTGTAGAGGGAGTTTGCTGATAGCAGGTGGCGGCGTTCCACAATTAGGGGAATCACTGACTGTTCTGCTGGGGCGAAAAATTGAGTTAGAGTCGAGACTAGGAATGTCACTAGCAGCAGCAAGCAGAATCCGAGTGGCAATTGACCGAGTTCCCACCCGTCAGAGAGCCACAGCAGCACGGGCAATGTTAAAACAAAGCCTCCCCGCAGGAGGTTTGTGGCTACCAGCACTGCTTTTTTCGACCACCGATCGACATACACGCCTGCGGCGGCCCCGAACAGCACTGCGGGAATGGTAAAGGCGATCATGATTGCTGATACCCACCTGCTGATGGTTTGATCTGGCGCTTGAAAGCGGCTGGCCACGAGGGCGATCGTCAGCACGAGATAAACTTTATCTGCTAGTTGGGAGAAAACTTGCCCGCTCCACAATGCTAGAAAATTTCGGTTTTTCAGAACTGGCAGAAATCCTGTTTCTTGTTCTGGAGTTTCGCCTACTGCTTCCGAGAACTCTGCTGCTGGCTCTGGTGTGGGAACCGGCGGGATTGCTTCGGGTTGTGGGCTTTTGCCGTTGCTTGACTCTGTTTCGGGAGTTGTGGGATATTTATCCATTTCTGGGTGTTGGACGTTGCTCCATTGTCGATCGGTCAAGGCGGGTTCCGAGCGAAAATCGGGAAAATTTTCTCGTTCTTCCATTTTGTGGTGGGTCACAGCTAAAACAGATATTGTCAAATCAGAATCGGACAGTCGCATCATAGGATTTGGGGTTGCTCGCCTGGGATGGTGGAGGTTGGGGGGATGGGGATTTCAAATTGAGGTGTTAACCCCTAAGTTTATTAATAATCTCGTAACTTTATCTCTATCTATTATCTGATGTCGCAACAACCTTGAAAATTTACCTGAAAAGGCCGGCAGGTTCGGGTATCCCCCAGGCTGGGGGTGCGATGTACCATCACCCGTTCGCCTATGTAACTAAACACTCAAAATTTAAAACTCAAAACTCTCTAGGTAGGTGTCGATCGAGCTTCCCGAGCGAATCGTGCAACCTAAATGATACTGGGCATATTGTCGCAAAATATTTTCTACTGATACCCAAGTTGTTTGATCGGCAATCCCCTCTTCTAGTTCTGGACTAGCCAACTGTTGCAGCGCTGCTAATTCCTTAGCATTTATCTCGAAATTTGTCAAGTGTTTGCTGCTATTCATTTGGCGGGAACGGGAGGCGGATTTGTGCAAGCTACCGATTTCTGAAGAGAGTTCTGCCTCTAAGTTAGCTAGTTCGGACAAGCTGAAGGTTCCCCCAGAGGGTATACTAAACCCGGTTTGCCAGTTCGGATCGGTGAAATTTGGGATGAGCGGCTGTCTGGTGGCGCAGCAAACTTGGACTTGGGGCGCGAGGCCGGCTAAGGCTAGCAGGTGAAAAATGCCGTGGGTGAGGTGGGCGACAAGCACGGCGGCGGATTGGATTTCTGTGCGATCGGACAAACGCTCCAAACGGCTCAAATGTTCGCCCAGCAACCAAAAGAGGTCTTCTTGGGGTTCATCGGAAAGGGCACTGGCGATCGCCAATTCGGCCAGATATTGCGCCGCTGCGAGTTTCCCGAGGTTGCGGCTCAAACCCGGATGGGATTGTACCGTGTCGGCTTGGGTAATTTTGTCGAGAGATCGACCTTGGGCAATTAGCAATTCGTTGACAACAAATAATTCGCTTCTACCGCCAATGGTCGATCGTTGTTTGCGAACACCCGGTGCTACGGCTCGAATTAAGCCGAATTCCCGCGTCAAAATTGTCAGCACTCGATCGGATTCGCCGATGGGCGCACTCTTGAGATTGATTCCAGTTGCTTTGTAAGTTCGAGTCACTCGATTTTAGATTTGAGATTTTAGATTGACTCCACAGTAGCAACAATTACCTTTTGTCTAAATTATCTCGCTGGCGGATTAATTCCGGGCCGCGGGAAGTCCCCAAACGAGTTGCACCAGCGACGATCAAATCTAAAGCTTGTTCGTGAGTGCGAATTCCGCCGGCGGCTTTAATCCCGATCCTGCCCTTAGTAACTTCCTTCAGCAGTCGCACATCATCAACTGTCGCCGCGCCAAAAAAGCCCGTGTTGGTTTTAATGTAGGCGGCACCCGCCTCCATGCAAATCTCAGCCGCTAATTGTTTTTCGGCATCCGAAAGCAGCGAACTTTCGATAATTGCTTTGATTGTGAGATTGGTTTCTTCGCAAATTTGGGCTAATTCCTGGTGGAATTCGTCGATTTTGCCAGCTTTCAGCAATCCTAAATTAACCGAGACATCTAACTCTACCGCTCCATTATCTGCTGCTTCGAGGGCTTCGTAGATCTTCGCAGTTGAAGTCGAAGCACCGGTGGGAAAACCTATGACAGTACAGACTTTCGGGCGCTTGTCGTGCAGCAGCTCAACTGCTTGTCGGACATAGGCGGGATACACGCAAACTGTGACAAAGCCAAATCTCTCTGCTTGTTGGCAGCAGTTTTCTACTTGCTCTGGCGTGGCGGTGGGGTCAATCAGGCCGTAGTCGATAAAGGGGGCAATATCGATGTCTGGCTGGTTTGCAGCCATTGTTTTTTTCTCTCTGAAATAACTACTTTATTATACAAATAAACGGGATGCGGAAAACTTACGTCCCTTTCCGGCGGGAATTTAAGCGGCTAGGAGGACTTCAGTAAGCGAGTGTTCTTTGATATTCTATTTAAGCAATGCTCTCATAAAACTATTGAGAAAAAACCTATGCTCGTTTTTGGTAAAAAGGAAGTGATGACTTTACAGTTAATTGTCTAGCTTACCAAATTTGTATCACTCATCTACTTCTTTCTCTTGGCTTCATCATGGTTCACATAGAGAATACCGAGTTATCTGAACAAAACTCGCTGAACTAACCGATCGGCGATCGCTTCAGGAGGCAGAACTTCAACCGCTGCATTTAGCTGAACTGCCGCTTTGGGCATTCCATATACAACAGAACTTTTCTCATCCTGAGCGATTGTGTGCCATCCCCGCGATCGCAAAAGGCTCATTCCCTCAGCACCGTCTTGTCCCATCCCAGTCAGTAAAACGGCGGTTGCCTTGTGGTTCCAGTATTGGGCAAGACTCTTAAAGAACACATTTACTGATGGGCGGTAGGGATAATCAATCGGTTCTTTTGTGTAATACAGAGTGAAATCAGAACGAAGACTGAGGTGATCGTTTGTACCTGCAACTAACACAATACCTTTCTCCAGCCGATCGCCAATTTTAGCTACTTTCACTGTCAAGGGTGTTTGTTGATTGAGCCAATCCACCAGCCCCGCCGAAAACTGCAGATCGACATGTTGAATAATCGCAATGGCAGCGCCGAAGTTTGCTGGTAGGCGTGAGAGAATGGTTGCTAGAGCTTTGGGACCACCTGTTGAGGAGCCGATCGCCACTAGGGGAGGGAGTAGGCTCGAAGGTGTGGAGAATGAAGTAAATTTTGAAGTTTGGGATTTTGGAGTTGAGGATTGAGATGATTTACCAATTAACTTACTAAGAGTCGCAATTTTTGTCAGTAGCGGTTGGGCAGACTCTGGACTTCCTGAGATTCCTAAGACAGGAGTATTCACTGCATCACGGGCACCATGCCCCATTGCCTCAAAAACCTTCCCGGCATTCTTTCCGACGCTTGCCGTCACAATCAGAATCACACAGGGAGACTGTTTCATGATCTGGCTGGTGGCTTCCACACCGTCCATGATTGGCATGAATAGATCCATCAAAATTAAGTCGGGGGTGTCTTTAGCGCAGTGGGCAACCGCATCTGCACCATCCCGTGCAATCCATGCCACTTCATAACCTGGAACGGTTAGCAGCACTCGCTTGAGGGCTTCCACTGCCATAGCCATATCGTTGACAATCGCAATTCTCATTCTAACTACAGGCATTATTTGATGGTGGATGTATCCACTGTAAATCTTTCCGTAGGGAAATCATAATTTTTAACTTACCCTTCCTTTTTAGCTAACTCTGGTGAAATGGCTATTGCCCAATAAGATCGACGATCGCGTTGACTAATGTGTCGTCATCGAAGCTGCTTTTGGTGATGTAATAGTCTGCCCCAGCTTCCATGCCCAGAATCCGATCGGATTCGCCATCCCGGTATGACACGATAATCACCGGAAGCAACTTGAATTTGGGATGGTCTTTGATTTGTTTGACCAGTTCAATGCCATTCATTCGAGGCATATCGATGTCGCTCAATACAAGGTCGTAATGATTGCTCCGAATGGCTGTCCAACCATCCATTCCGTTTACGGCAACATCCACATCGTAGCCTCGATTTTGCAGCATTTTCCGGGTCATTTCGCGCACAGTAATGGAATCATCCACAACTAAAATGCGTTGGCGAGCGTTGCTTTTTGGTTTTTTGGCTTTGTTGACATCCACAGGTCTCATCTGACCACTGTTGAGCAGGTTGTCAATGGATTGCACCAAATCAGAAACATCCATAATTAAAACAGGCAAGCCATCATCCATTAGAGCAGAGGCACTAATATCCCGAACTTTACCCAAACGGGGATCGAGTGGACGCACCACTAAATCCCGTTCACCTAAGAACTGGTCTATAACCAAGCCATAAGCGTTGGATTGATCGCTGATTGCAACTACACAGATCGCATCGTCGGAGGATAAAGCGTCGGGTAAATCCAGAATATGGCTCGCTGCAATCAACCCGATATTTTGACCATCTTTAGTGAAATATTGGCGACCTTCCACAACATAAATGTCCGATTTGTCGAGTTTGACAATTTGATCCACTCGTCCCAGGGGAAAGGCATAAGGTTCACCAGAAATCTCGACAATTAGCGTCCTGACAACCGAGAGCGTGAGGGGAAGTTGCAAGTGAAAATTAGTACCCTTTCGGAATTGAGATGTGGCGCGAATCGTTCCACCAACCTCTTGCACCATACTTTTGACAATATCTAATCCCACACCGCGTCCTGAAATTTCAGTCACTTGTTCGGCTGTAGAAAATCCAGGTAGAAACAGAAACTCGATGATTTCAGCTTCGGTAAGTTGAGCAGCCGTTTTGGGTGAAGCTAAATTCCGATCGATAATCTTTTGGCGCATCTGCTCGGGATCAATTCCTCTTCCGTCATCGGAAATTGTAATTACCAGCATACCGCCACGATGAAATGATTCTAGACGCACTGTTCCCTCGATAGGTTTGCCTGCTGCCGATCGCTCGTATGGCGGTTCGATTCCGTGATCGACGGCATTGCGAATCATGTGAGTCAGAGGTGCTTCCAGTTTTTTGAGGATGTCACGATCGACCGGGGTTGACTGACCGACAATCTCTAGCTTGACCTGCTTATTCAATCCTCGTGCTAGATCCCGAACCATGCGAGGAAAGCTTTGTACTCCATCAACAAATGGACGCATATGGGAGGCAATCACTTCCCGGTAAAGGCGATCGCTCAAGTTGGTTGTGCGACGAGCATATAGTTCCAGTTCACCCAAGCGATCGGTGAGAGTTTCCCGACATTCTCGTGCTTTACGTCGAGCTGTATCCAGAACTTGCAGGCTTTCTGAATTAGTTGGACTGTTCGCTAACGCAGTATGGATCGTTTCTAGAAGTCTAGAAAGCTCTAATTGACGAGATTTGAGGGCGGTAAAGGTATCAGCAAAGGGTTGCAGCCAATTTGCCTCAACCAGCGATTCACCCGCCAACCCCATAATCCGGTTCAAATTTTCTGCCGAGACTCGGACCACCCGATCTGTTGGGGTGGCGATCTGATCGACCGTGGCAGTTTCCCCCCGTGCGATTTGGCTCATCAGCGCTGGCTTCAAATTTTCTGCCGAGACTCGCACCACCCGATCCGTTGGGGTGGCGATCTGATCGACCGTGGCACTTTCCCCCCGTGCGATTTGGCTCAACGCTGAGTTTTGCTCGACTGGAACCAGGGAGGTCGATCGACGATCGCTAAAATTTGGAGGTAGCACAGCCGCGATCGCGTCATAACAGCTCTCAAACTCTCCAGTTGTTTGGGCCAACCATTCAACTAGATCGACTTCCATTACCTGACTAAGCGCTTGAAGCAAATCAACGCTTTGCAGTAAAACATCAATCTGGTCTGAACCTAACGTGACGCTCTGGTTCTGGGCTGCCACAAAGCAATCCTCCATGCAGTGCGCCAGATTAGTGACGGCATCTAGAGAAACAATGCGAGCAGCACCTTTAATCGAGTGAGCTCCCCGCATCAGCGCTTCCAGTGTCTCATCAGATTGCGGGTTAGCTTCCAAGATCAGTAGTCCCTGAGTCAGCATCGCAACCTGCGTCTCAACTTCCTGACGAAATAGCTCCAGCATAGAATCATCGCTCATGGTCAAAAAACCTTGTGACTTAGGGTGTAAAAGAATAGTTCAGAGTCCAAAAAGTTGATCTTCTTGCCTTGCCAAGTAACGACCCCTTTGGTGTAAGCTTCCGATGCTTTGGAAATGACAACAGGAGCATCTTTGAACTCATTGAGATGGAAGCGGTAAGTTCCATGAACCTCATCCACTGGAAAGACCCACTTATTTTCATTCTTTCCAGCCACAATCATCCGTTGTGGATTAATCGTATTGGAGAAATCTGCTGATTCGGCGACAGGCTCTAAACCGAGTAAGTCTCTGAGCGAAATACAGAGCAGCGTTTCACCGCGAATGTTGATCAACCCCAAAAATACAGAGTTACTGCGATGAGGGACGGTATGAATGGCATAAGGATGAGTCACTTCTTGCAAGATGTTGACTGGCAATGCTAACCGTTCATTACCGAGACGAAAAATGATTATAGAAAGGGTATCTGTGGCCCGAACTAGCGTCCCTTCTCCCACTCCAGTCTGCTGTGTGGAAGCTTCTGACAATATGTCTGTCCATTCTTTAAGATACTCAGGTGGAGCATTACGCTCTAGCAAGCTGCGTCCAGCCGCCGAATAAACCTTGCAGTTGCGGCAGTGAATAACCGTCTTCAGTTCGCCACAGGTGCGATCGCCCATCACCCCAATCTGATTCCAGCAATCGTTCAGTGTGGGATGGTCAAATTCAGAATCGTCTGGTACATATACCGTATTCAAATAATTTTCCATTGTTTAATTTCTCAATTTTCAATTTCTATGCCATCACTTTGAATCGCGCAATCTCTGTCTTTAAGCTATGAGTAGCTTCGTCAAGTTCTTCTAAGGCGTGATTGGTTTCTCGCAACGAGCCTGCTGTCTGCTGAGATGCTTGGCTTAGGTGCTCCATTGCTTCGCTAATTTGTTGCGCTCCCTGAGATTGTTCATCGACGCTCTGACTCACCTGCTCAAAGCGTGGGGTCAATCCCTGCACCTGCTGAATGACTTGGGCAACTTGTTCGCTAATTTTGCTGACATCCTCAACGCTATCAACAACAGACTTCGTAAACTTCTCCATCTCTGTCACTCCGGTAGAAACTGCCGATTGCATCTCCTTAATCATCTGCTCAATTTCGAGAGTGGCAACAGCAGTCTGATCAGCTAAGCGTCGAATTTCCCGTGCCACAACCGAAAAGCCCGCGCCGTATTCTCCGGCTCTCTCGGCTTCCAGTGCTGCATTGAGCGAAAGCAAGTTGGTTTGATCTGCCACAACGGTGATGGTTGTCACGACTCTGCTGATGTTATTGGCTCGTTTGTCCATGATTTCGAGCTTGGAGGAAATTACCTGAGTAGCTTCTAGCAACTGGCGCATCACAGAATCGATGTGGTTCAGATTGTCTTTACTGTTGCCTGCTGCCACTGTTGTCTGTTCAGCCATTGCAGCAACCTGCTCCATTGTTTTCACCAATTCCCTTGATGTCGCGGCAATTTCATGAGCCGTTGCACTCACTTCATTCGTTGAAGCAACCTGTTCTGTAACCGTTGCTTCCAGGTTTCTTCCAGAAGCCGTAATTTGGTCGGCAGAACTGGTGATTTGATTACCTGATTGTTGAATGCGGTTGACTAGCGCATTCAGGTCTTTATTCATGGTGTAAAAGGCATTCTGCAATTGACCAACTTCATCTTCCTGGTCAGCGAGGGAAATTTGGCTGGTTAAGTCTCCTGCTGAAATCTTTTGGGCAATGTCAACTACCCCTGCAATTTTGGCTCCCAAAGGTTTGGCGATCGTGTTACTAAAGAAAATTCCAAATAAGATGGCAGTTCCCGGACCAATCAGGATTGCCACAAATGCCCAGAATCCGACTTGAGAAACATCTTTCGCCGATACACGTTCTGTTTCCGCTGTCACATCCTCATTCATTTTCAACACCTTCAAAAGTGTATTGGTGGCGTCTGTGAAGGGTTGACGGTTTACCTGAACTTGCTTCTCAAGCTCTTTGTAGCCAGCGATCGCCGAACCAGCATTCCCCCCTGAATTTTCAAATAGATTGAAAACTCCCAGTCTCTCGAACTGGAGATTACGCCTCACGAATTCCTCATGGGCTTTCTTCCACGCATCCCACGTATTCAAAAAGTCTTTATATGCCTTCTGTTCACCGTCTGACTTAGGAGCCGCTTCGTACTGCTGAAACCCTTCCTGAATTTGCTTCCAGGCGTTATCCATGCGATCGATCTCTGCCTGCCGCGCATCTTTGTTTAGATTGATATTCAGCAAGCCGCGTTCTGATGATTCGATCTGGGTTTTTCCTTCGTTAATTTTCCACAAGCCGGAGATGCTGGGCACACTATTGCTGGCTAGGGAGTCGATGTGCTTACTCAAGCGAGAGCTGCCGCTCAGACCTACCAGTGCTACAATCAGCACCAAAATCCCCATGAACATGAACGCGAAAATTAGGCGTGCCTGCATGGATAGATTTTTGAACATATCAGGTTTCCCCTTCTAAGCTTCTGTTTTGAGACGGTGCTGCAAGCGCTGAATTCGCTGCTGAATGATTTTTGCCCCTACTGTATCGCCTTGATTTTCCTTCAATAAGGCGAGGTGAACTAACGCTTCATAAGAGCTTGGCTCCAAGTATATAGCACGTTGAAAACATCGCTCTGCTTGGGCATTCTGCTGATGGGCCTGATACAGCTCTCCCAAGAGAGTGTAGGCAACCGCACTCGTTGGATGATCCACAAGATACGAGTTACAAAGGGTGATTGCTTCTGCATCTCGCCCTTCATCCGCTAACTTTTTCACTGTTTGTAAATCAAGAGACGATGTGGGTTCAGGGCTTAAATCCTTTGAACTTGCAGATGGATCGGATGGTTTGATTTGCTCAGTGTCTGGCGCAGAGTAATTTTTCACCCCTAAAGATTGCTTAAGAATGGTTTGAGGAGTTATTAGTTGAGAGGGCATCTGTCTCAGTTGAGCAATATTGAGGGGTGCCTGTTGTAGAAGCGATGGTTTCGACTTTCGATAAGCAAATGTGAAAGGCTGACGGACAGAGGCGTACTCGTCTGCGACAATTTTTCCAGTGTCAGACGCTCCAACAAACAGTAACCCTCCTGGTATGAGTAGGCGATCGATCGCTGCTAATACCTCTGAGCACGTTTCTGATTGCAGGTATATCAACAAGTTGCGGCAGAAGATGATGTCGTATTTCTTTTGAATCAGCGTAAGGGAGGTCATTACATTCCCTTGCTGAAAATTGACGAGCCCTCTAACAGGCTGGCATAGTTCGTAACCCTCCGCCGTTTGCTGAAAGTAGCGATCTCGCCCTGTCCAAGCATCGCCGCGAAAGGAGTTTTTGGTGTAGACTCCGCGCTTGGCCTTTGCCAGGGATCTATGACTAATGTCAATCGCATCGAGCGCGAACTGTTTCGGAAGCAGACCCGCTTCTAGTAGGGCGATCGCCATTGAGTAAGATTCTTCGCCCGTAGAGGATGGAACACTCAGCAGTTGGAGCGTCTTGCGGTTTGGCGACCGCAGCCATTCCGAGGTAACGTAGGTTTTTAGGTAATCAAACGGTTTGCCATCCCGGAAAAACCAGGTCTCTGGTACGATGAGTAATTCGATCAGCTCCTCTAATTCTAAAGCGGAGGTTTGTAACCGTGCCCAATAGCTCTTGAGGTCAGGCAATTTACAGGCGACTCGACGATTCTCGGCTGCTCTGGCAATCCGGTTGGAGCCAATTGTATCGGGGTCTAAGCCTATAGTTTTGCTCAGTAATGTCGCGATCGCAGATAGTATCATCTGTAAGCCTAAGCGGTTTTAAATCGAGAAATTTCTAATCGTAATCCATTTGCTGCCTCATCAAGCTGCACTACAGCACTGTTCGTCTCCCGTAAAGAGTCCACCGTCTGCTGAGATGCTTGACTCAGGTGCCCCATTGCTTCACTAATCTGTTGTGCTCCCATCGATTGCTCCTCAATGCTCTGGCTCACCTGCTCAAAGCGTGGGGTCAATCCTTGCACCTGCTGAATTACCTGAGCAACCTGATCGCTAATCTTGCTGACATCCGCAACGCTATCAACAACAGATTTATTAAACTTATCCATTTCCATTACGCCAGTAGAAACTGCCGACTGCATCTCCTTAATCATCTGGGCAATTTCCAGAGTGGCGACGGCAGTTTGGTCAGCCAATCGGCGGATCTCGCGGGCGACAACCGCAAACCCTGCACCGTATTCTCCAGCTTTTTCTGCCTCAATTGCGGCATTTAAGGACAGCAGGTTGGTCTGATCGGCAACCTTGTTAATGGTTGTCACAACACTGTTAATGTTGTTTGCCTTTTCATTCATCACCCCAAGTTTAGTGGCAATGGAAGTAGTCGCATTTGAAAGTTGGCGCATTACCGTTTCCATCCGGTTTAAGTCATTTTGACTGGCACCAGCAGCAATTGCTGTAGACTGTGCCATCAGCGCCACCTGCTCCATCACCTTGACTAGCTCTCTAGAAGTGGCGGCAATCTCCTGCGAGGTTGCACTCACTTCATTAGTTGAGGCAAGCTGTTCTGCAACAGTAGCTTCTAACTCTTTACCGGCTGCTGCAATCTCTGTGGCGGAAGTGCTGATGAGCACTCCAGATTTTTGCATCTGGAGAATCAGCGAATTGAGCTTTTTAGACATATAGTGAAATGCTGTCATCAACTTGCCAACTTCGCTACCATCGTTGTTTAGCTCAATTGTTTGCTGTAAATTTCCATCAGCAATCTTCTCTGCTGCTTCCACTACCCTTGGAAGCTCTCGTCGGATTGGCACTGCCAGCGCCGCCACCCATAAGGCGCTCGCTACCGTTGCCGCCATCGTCAGCAGCGTTCCCCACAGGATCGCCATAGTCTCAAACTGCTTGGCTTTCTCGGCTTCCTGTAAATTCGCACTTAGTCGGGCTGCCAGAATTTTATGTAACCGAATGTTTGCTTCATTAAGTCTGGCAACACGGGGAATTGAAATTTGTTGTTTCGCCTCATTTAGCTTATCGGCATCGACTAGGGGATAAACAGTTGCTGCAACGCGATCGTATTCATCGCCAATCTCGATGATGGCCCTGACTGCTTCTGCAGCCTCTGAATCGACAACTTTTGCCAATGTCTCCTTGTTCAGAACCATACTTTCTCGCGCGTTAGTATAAGTCCCACGATAGTACTGATCTTTAGGATAAAGAGCATATCCTCGGATACTGGCGATAATCCTAGTGACATCATAAGTATACGCATCTGTATTACTGATGCTCTCAGCGACTTGCTTTGAGTTTGACTGCAATTTGACTAATTGGTCAATCCCCGACCACAGTATGGAGCCGAGCACAATCATGAACAGGAGCGGCACTGAGAAGCCCAGTATGATGCGGGTAGTGATATTGTTCAACATGTAGTTTGGGGGGTGAGAAATTAATACTGGTACGGTGAACGAATTGGAGCAGATTCGATTAAGGGTTTAATCTTTCTGATTTTTCAGCAGATTTTTTTCAGCACTTTTTTTGATTAAGTTTCTTCACCCATCAGCAAGTAAGTATGTCGCTCATCGCTGAAAAGTTGCTCAAGCTGGACACATTGAATTATCCGTTTTTCATCCACAATCGTGCCGCTTAAGTAGGGTGCTTCCTCAACCCGAATGCTGGAATCCCTAATATCTCTGTTTGATATGCTGAGTGTCTCTGTCACTCGCTCTGCCATCAGTCCTAAGTATTGTACCGATTCGTTCGGGCGGGGATATTTGACGATCATGATGCGGGTACTAAGGTGCGATCGACTCGGTGTACCTTGGATCAAATGGCACAAATCGATCACAGGCAAGACAACTCCCCGGTAGTTAAACAAACCGGCGACGTATTCTGGTACGTGCTGCACCTTTCTGAGATTTACTCGTGGAATTACCTCAACAATGTACGAACTGTCGATCGCGTAGAGGTCATTCCCAGCGTAGAAAAGTAGAATTAGCACTTTTAGCACTTTTAATGGTAAGTTCTCAATAGACATCTCCAAAAATGAACCTCAACCCCTTGCCCTGCCTAAGTCGATCTTTAATTTCTGGAGATGTCTATTGAATACGACAAATAAAAGCTCAGAAAGATGATATGGCGTTCAGCACCGCACCTTCTTTCTGGGTTTTTATTTAAGATCTTTGAGCGCTTGATCTTGCCAATAAAACACCGAGTTGAATGCCAATCATTCCCACGATCGCACTGCCAACAAAATAAATTAACAGCATTGTGATATTGCCCTTATCTAAGAAACCTTTCGATTCCAGTCCATAGGTGGAAAAGGTGGTATACGCCCCACAGAAACCAGTTGTAGTCATCAGGCGCAGTTCAGGCGAGATGCTGCGAATATTTTCGAGAGCTATCGTTAAAATATACGCAATCAGAAAACAGCCCGATACATTAATGAAGAATGTACCGTAAAAACCAAAATCTTTTCCAAAAATAGCTTTTGCACCTTCGGTGACATAGTAACGACTCAATGCCCCAAAGATAGCCCCGATTGCCACAGCTAGGGCATTACGTCCTGTTAAAAGATTCATTGCTCTTTACCATGGTTTTACAGAAAAATTACGCTTTGTATGAAAAGTTAGGATTAGCCGTGCTAAAAATTGCACATTCTAACCCTGTTGACTACTTTTGAAGAAAAAGATTGGCGATAGCCGCTCCTAAGTAGTTAAGCAAAATTAATTACATAATTATCTCCAAATTCTTTAAGAATTCTTTCGACAGATGAAACAAGAGAT